>JAERTK010000260.1 GCA_016844935.1 Desulfobacteraceae bacterium
AAATATCACCGGTTCAGCTTCTCACATCAAGAAGATCCTGATGAATCTGGTTGTAAACGCATCAGAGGCCATTGAGGGCAGCGGTACAGTTATGATATCCACGGTGAATCAATATTTAGATGAGCCTTTGAAAGGGTATGAAGATGTCCGTATCGGTGAATATATTTTGCTGAGGGTCTCAGATGATGGTTCGGGCATATCCCCCGGGGATCTTGAGAGGATCTTCGAACCCTTCTATACCAAGAAAGTGATGGGTAGAAGCGGTACGGGTTTAGGTCTGGCTGTTGTGTGGAACAGTGTGCAGGATCATGACGGATACATAAACGTCAAAAGCAGTGGGAAGGGAACGGCATTTGAACTTTACTTCCCGGTAACAAGAGAAGAAGTGGCTGCTGAGGGGGAAGGAGTTCCCCTGGAAGATTACCGGGGGCATGGAGAGAAAATCCTGGTGGTTGATGATGAGGAGCGGCAGCGGGAGATTGCAGGCGTAATATTGGAGCGGCTGGGTTATAACGCCGAAGCTGTCTCAAGTGGCGAAGAGGCCATCGAATATGTGAAAGAGAACCCCGTGGATCTCATCGTTCTTGACATGGTCATGCCCAAAGGGATCAACGGCCGGAAAACCTATGAAGAGATCATCAAGATCCGTCCCGGGCAGAAGGCCATCATCGCCAGCGGGTATGCCAAAACAAAAGAGGTGGACAGGGCGCAGGAATTGGGGGCGGGAAAATACATCAAGAAGCCCTATACCCTGGAAAAAGTGGGGGTTTCCGTTAAGGAGGAATTGGAGAAATAGGCGGTTTTGGCCTGCCATCACCGGAGTGGTGGAGGGGATTGACTTCCTATTCTCGAGGGGTCCACATGGAACAGGAGTGAGCATGGAAGAGCCAAAAAGAATTCCGTCCTCAAAAAAGCTGATCGACCGAATCGGCAACCCGCTGGAGTGGAGTACAGTCCATAAGTGCCTGCTCATCATCTGTTTTTGGGTGCTGTTAGCACCATTAACGACCCTGATATTCCACCATTATATTAGCCATCCCGAGAAGGTTCTATTCTTTGACCCTGTGTTTATGAAGAAGTTGCTGCCACTTGGCTGGGGTTTAACGGTCGCTTGGAGCATACTTCTCGTGGTCGGTCTTCAGCTTCGGAACCGCAGACCGGAAAATAGGACGTTTGCCTATGCGACGGTTTTTTTATGGTGGAGCCAGGAAGCAATTGCCGCTGTCTGCGCTGGCCCGCTAACCACTCCGGCTGCCATGGTGCTTTTGGGACAAGGCTTCGTGGCCTTTCTCCTTTTCAGAATACCTGTCGTTTTAGTGGGTCTCGGCTTTGCCCTGCTCCTTGTGGTCGGGTCGATTTTCGCCTCGCACTACGGCCTTTTACCATACGCGCCTTTGATGGCGGCGCCGCTTTACGATAACGGGAGGATCGCAAACTTGTGGGCTCTCTTGCTGGGTCCCGCATATCTGATTATTTATCTCGGATTTCTATCACTGTCTGTCTACATCATCACTCGCTGGAGAGATCGTGAAGCCCGGCTCGCTGATTTGACTACAATGCTCAAAAAAATGTTCGGCCGCTACCTCTCGACTGAGGTGATGAATTCCCTCATAGAGAATCCCTCGGCCCTTGAATTAGGGGGCGAGAGGCGGAAGGTTACAATCATGATGACGGACCTGAGGGGCTTTACTGCCATCGCCGAGCGTCTCGAACCAGAGAAGGTGGTTCAGATGCTCAACTTATACTTCGAAGTTATGGTAGAGGTGGTTCTGAAATACGACGGCACCATAAATGAGATTATAGGCGATGCTCTACTTATCATCTTTGGCGCCCCGCAAGAGATGCCAGACAGGTCCCAACGAGCCATTGCCTGTTCCATTGACATGCAGAACGCCATGGCAAAAGTGAATGAGGAAAACCACGCCCAGGGCCTCCCCGAACTTGAGATGGGAATTGGTATCAACGAGGCAGGCGTCATTGTTGGCAATATTGGATCCACTAAAAGAAGTAACTACACGGCTATTGGAAGTGGCGTGAACATGGCCAGCCGGATTGAGTCATACACAATCGGCGGGCAGGTTCTCATTTCCGAATCCGTTAAGCGGGAAGCTGGAGAAATTCTTCGAATAGACCATAAGAAGGAGATCATGCCGAAGGGGGCTGAAACAGCCATAATCGTCTACGAAGTAGGCGGCATCGGAGGTCAATACAATCTAGCATTGAAGAAGAAGGAGCCGGTCATGGTTACGCTTATGAAGCAGATCCCACTGCAATTTTCTATCATTGGCGGAAAACATGCAAGCAAAAAGGGACACCGGGGCCAAGTGATTCGACTTTCGAGAAAGGGGGCTGAGATTGAGCTGAATGAACCGATTGAAATTCTGACCAATCTCAAGATGAATTTGCGAAATGTTACCGAAGAACTGGCCGCGAAGGATTTCTACGGGAAAATAATTGAGCTCGACGGAAAAAGTGCGCAGACTCAAATGGTACGATTTACCTCGGTTCCGCCAGAGGTCGACGGCTATTTTCAGGCACACCTGCAATATAACTACAAAACAGTCCCATAGAGAAAGTAGCTGAGATCAATTTTCTCTAAACTGCTGCTTATTACAGTAGAAATCAATAACGATAAAAGAGGGCACCCATATGAAAAACCTGAATAATCCAATGGAAATCTTAAAATTACTCGATAAATCAAATTGCGGAAAATGCAATGAATCTACGTGTCTGGCCTTTGCCGCAGCAGTATCGAGAGGGTGGAGAGAGATCAGTGAATGCCCGGTTATTGAGGAAGATGTTATCAAACAATTTGGGGACGGACCCGGGGTTCGGAAACCTTCAGATAGTGATATAGAAGAGGTTTTGAGCCAACTAAAAGACAGACTTGGCGCCATTGATCTTGCCACGGCAGCCAAAAGGCTTAACGCGCCGTTTAAAAACGGTGAATTGACACTCAAGATCTGTGGGAAAAATTTTAGTGTGGATTCAAAAGGGAATTTTTCTTCGAATATCCATATTCACTCATGGCTTACTTCACCGGTACTCAATTATATCCTTGAGGGAGGGGGATCGGAACCCTCAGGGAAGTGGGTACCTTTCAGAGAGTTGAAAGGTGGGAAAGATTGGGCCCGTTTTTTTGAGCACCGCTGTGAAAAGCCCATGAAGAAAATAGCAGACAGCTATCCCGATTTTTTTGCAGACATGCTTCATGTATTTGCAGGAAAACAGGTTGAAAGACAATTTGATTCAGATATTTCATTGGTTCTCCACCCCCTCCCAAAGTTGCCTATATTGATCTGCTACTGGAAGCCTGAAGACGGTCTTGAATCTGATTTTCACCTGTTTTTTGATGTGACCGCGGATGATAATTTGAATATTGACTCGATCTATCTCCTAACAACCGGCCTCTTAATCATGTTTGAAAAGATTGCTTTGACGCACAATTGACGTAAGAGCCTCGGAACACTTCATATCGCCACCTCCCTTTTAACCGATTATGATTTCATCCAACGGCCGTTTCGGTACATGGTGGACATTTTCTTCGTCACGCCAGTATTTGATGTCTCCATCAGCCCCAACGGCATCTACCACAACCTTCTCTTTTGGTTTGCCAAGGGCGAGAGCAAGCAGAATTTTGTAGCGAGAGGGTATATTCAGGTCACTTCTGAGTTTCTCTTTATTGATTGTGCCAATCATGCAGCCACCAAATCCCCTCGAAGCCGCGCCCAGAATAATGGTTTGGGCTGATATCCCGTGGTCCCAGGCAACCGACTTGCTTATCCCGGTATCTCCGAGCAGAATGATATAGGCGGATGGTCTCTCCCCCTCTTCCGGACCCGGCCAGCCCTTGAGATAACCCGCCCAACCAAGATGTTGAAAAATCAGGGCATTCTTTTCAGGGTCAGCCGAAAGAATATATTTCAGCGGTTGAAGGTTGCCCGCTGACGGAGAGTATCTCGAAAGGTCCACAAGTTCTCTCAGCGTATCCATCCCTATGGCGGTTTCCTGATAAAACCTCCTGTAACTTCTGCTTCTTCGCACCACATCATCAATCATCTGATCCTCCTTATGAATATTATTTGTGTCGCTATTTTTATATTTTATAGTCCGCTATTTTACAATTTTTATTATCGCGTTTTAGGATGTTTTTTGATTCGAAATAGGGATCAGGTTGTTACAAGTCCTTCCTTTCTTTTTCGTTTGACCTGCTTTTATTTTCATTTAGAAATACCGACTTGTTTTGTCTTTTTTATCCGCCATACCCCGGAGTACCAGAAGCATCTGGTTCCGGTCTTCCAACTGCAGGGCCTGCTCCAGACCTCCCGTATCCAGATTCACGTTGATAGCTTCCTTGGTGAGCCGCAACCCCATGGGGTTCTTGCTGTTCATGGTTCTGGCCAGTTCCAGTGCGGTTTCCAAGAGCTGATCCGTTTCCACCAACCGGCTGCAGAATCCAAGGTCCATGGCCTCACGGGCCATCATAAAGTTGCCTGTCAGCATGAATTCATAGGCCCGTCCAGCGCCGATCAATCGGGGTAAGAAATAACTACAGGCCATGTCCGCCCCGCCCAGACCGATGTTAATATAGGCCGCTGAAAACCGGGCATCGGGGGTAATCACCCGTAAATCCGATGCCATGGCGAAACTGAACCCCAGACCGGCCGCCGCCCCGTGAACTGCCGCCACAATGGGTTGCGGGGCCTGGCGCATGGCCAGGTTGAGCCGGGCAAGGCGTGCCTGGAACCCGTAAAACGCATCCGGGGACATGGAAGGAGCCGATTTCATAACTTCTTTCATGTCCAAACCGGCGCAGAATCCCCGTTTTCCGTTGCCTTTCAGAACCAAAACGTGGGTCTCAAGGTCGTGAAGGCGCTCATGCCAGAAAGCCTCCAGTTCTTCCATCATCTGAATGCTTACGGAATTGTATCGCCGGGGCCGGTTCAGGGACAGCATCCCGATACCCGGTTCGACAACCTCGTATTCAATGGTTTCATATGTCATAAACAGTTGTCCTCTGTCCTCTATATGCCTGTAAGCAAAAAGTTCGGATTATCCCCGTCGCGGGAACCTTTTAGAAGACCGGATTCGATTGGAAAAAAGCTTGGCGCAAGACTGACAATAGAGGTGATGTTCCTTCACCGCTGCATGGTCCGTGGTCTGCTTTTCAACATGCTTCATGAATTTCCGGGAAGCAAAAAAACGTCCGCATGCCTCACAACGCTCCAGTTTATTGATACTGATCACTTCATCACGAATGGAAATGGTCCGCAAATCGCCCTCATCCTTCATATGGATGGCACCGGTGGGGCAGATATTGACACAGGTACTACACCCAATGCAGACCCCTTCAATGGGAACAATAAAACGATGCCCCCCTCGATCAGCCAACCTGAGGGCTCCCACTCCCACAATCTCTTTGCAGACCCCAATGCACAAACGGCAACGGATACAGCCATCGGCAACAGGACCCAGCGACACGCCGTAAGTTTCAGCCAGTTCCCTGATCCGCCCGGATTGGGGGGCCATGGCCAGCAGATGATGAAACGCAAGGTGTCTCGCTTTTTCAACACGTTCGCCCTTCGTCCTTACCGCCAGGCCTTCTCTGGCCTTGATGACACAGGAAAGCAAAATTTTCGGTTTCCCCGAACGGCCCAACACCTCAACACCGCATAATTTGCAGGCGCCGATGGGCTGGAGAGCTTCATGATAACAGAGGGTGGGGACCTGTATGCCGTTTTTCCGCATCACCTGTAAAAGGGTTTTCCCTTCATGGGCTTCATATGGCGTGCCATCGATGGTGATCTTGAACGTTTTCGCCATTTCTTCCTAGTCCTTGAGAATCCGGATGCAATCCTGTGGAAAACGAAAGGTTCCAGCTCCTTCCAGGGTGACCTCTATGAGCGCTTCCGGATCGTTCTTGACCCTATCCGGATCAGTGACAATACCGTGAATACCCACATAACGGTCCATATGCGACTGCCAGTGGTCATCCTGTGATTTCCGATAAACCTCCACTCGGTCTCCCCTTCGAAAACTCATGGTCTTTCTCCCTAAACGGTCAATTTGGGTGGCGTAATCTCCACATGACGTCTGGCTGCGGTCTCCCTGGCGCACTCCAAACAGAGTACGTCTTTCCGGCTTTTGGGGCTTATCCCCCGTATCCTCCGGGTAATATAATCGTGATACCGTTCCGGTCCGATGACCTTACTGCAAACCCTGCAACGCTCAACCTTCAGCCGATTTAGAATGGTCCCGCAAAGGTTCAGGATCCGGTCCTGCCCTAGATCCACCATGGAAATAGCCTCCGTGGGACAGTTGGCCGAACAGGCACCGCACAAGATACAGCGTTCCGCGGTGACCCTGAAATCGGTGGGATCCCGGTGATCGAAATCCAGATACCCCAATTGTAAAGCGTCAATACCCATTTTGTTGCGGCAAACATCCACACAGGTACCACAACGGATGCACACATCGCATCGAAGGCATCGTCTCGCTTCCTCCCTGACGGCGTTTTCCGCATATCCCAGTTCCACCTGTTGAAAGGTCACCCGTCGTCTTTCATCATTGAGCATGGGCATCTGCGGCCGTTGCAGCATCATCTTGGTGGAAGCCGGCACTTCAATGAAGTCAACCCGGTCCCTGCGCACCGGTACCGTCCGCATTTTAGGCTGGGGTATTCCCGAAAGATACCGATCAATGGCATCCGCCGCACGCTTTCCGCCGCCGATGGCCTCAACCACCGTGGCAGGCCCCAACACCGCATCGCCTGCCGCAAATACACCCGGCATGGTGGTTTCCATGCTGATGGTGTCTGTTTTAACCGTATCCCGCCGGGTCCACGTCAACTTATCCAGAGATTCAAAACCCCTGGGATCAACCCGCTGGCCGATGGATGAAATCACCGCGTCCACCGACAGTTCAAAATCGCTGTTCAGAATGGGGACCGGCCGTCTTCGGCCACTCTGGTCCTCCGGGCCCAATTCGGTTCTGACACACTTGAGAGACGTGACCTTTCCACCCTCACCGATGATTTCCATTGGGACCGTCAGAAAAGAGAACCCGACCCGCTCCTCCTCGGCCTGCTCCACCTCTTCTTCATTGGCAGGCATGTCAGAACGGGACCTGCGGTAGATAATGGTCACCTCTTGGCAGCCCAGCCTCAGTGATGTTCTGGCGGCATCAATGGCCGTATTGCCTCCGCCTAAGATGGCGATCCGACGGCCCGGTTTTCGCCTGTCCCCCAGAGCAACACGCCTGAGATAGGAAATAGCATCGATCACCTGAGGATATTGGTCCTCGCCTTTGATTCCCAGCTTGTGTGAATCGTGCGCACCGATGGCGATAAGGAAGGCCTCAAACCCTTCGGCTTTCAGCTGATCAAAATGCACATCCTTTCCAAACCGGGTATTGAGCCGGAATTCAACCCCCAGCTCTTCGATCATGGAGACTTCCCGGTCAATCACCTCTCTGGGAAGACGATACCTGGGAATCCCCACCATCATCATGCCCCCGGCCATGGGGAGGGCATCCAACACCGTGACCCCATACCCTTTAAGTGCCAGGAAAAAGGCCGCACTCAACCCCGCCGGTCCGGCGCCGATGATGCAGACTTTCCGGCCTTTTAGAGGGGCCTTTTCAGGATTTGTGTAAAGTCCGTCCGACATGGCCCGTTCAGCGGCAAACCCTTTTAGGTATTTGATGGAGATGGGTTTATCGATCCGACCCCGGACACACATGAACTCACAGGGGTTGGTGCAGATCAGACCGCACACCCACGGGAAAGGATTGTCTTTTCGGATCAGCGCGATGGCCTCGGCATCGCGCCCCTGGCCAATCAACGTCACATAGCTTGGCACATCAATACCGGCAGGGCACGCCATCTGACAGGGGGACGGGATCAACCGGGCACAGTCCGTCACAGGGCAGATCAGGGTATCCAGATGGCTTTTGAAAATTTCACGGTGTTCTAACAGAACGGAAACCAGCATGGCCCCCGTCTTTCTACAGGATTCATCGGGGCCCTCTGTTTCAAGGGCTGACGCCAGGGTCTCCATGGTGGGGATGTGATCCGGGCCGCCCCTGCCGGAAGCCACATCTTCCATGAGTTTCAATATTTCTTCGGCCCGCTGACGGCATCTGGCGTGCTTAAGACGGCCGCCGGTAATGATTTCGGAAAGCTTTTCAATGGTATCGGCAACAGGGCAGATCGGCTTTGCCATAATGGTTCACCTCAGTGCATTCCCCCGCGGAACATGTGAAAAAAGCATTCCGCAATGCGAAATCCACAATCCACAATTGTTAAAGGGATGCCGTTGTCCTGGCATGGCGCTGCCGCCTGACGGCCGGAATGTCATTGGCAATTCCAAAATGGAGGCAGTGGGTGGTGCACACGGTCACACATGCCGGTTTCAAACCCTGGTCGACCCGGTCCATACAATAATCGCATTTCACCACTTTTCCCATCGCTTCACTCCACTGGGGCGCACCCCACGGACAGGCGGACATGCAGGTTTTACACCCCACACAGATTGAGTGATCCACAAAAACGATGCCGTCTTCGGGCCTCTTCTGCATGGCGCCGGTGGGGCAGGCCGCCACGCACCATGGATCTTCGCAGTGAAAACAGGGCATGAACGTATAGGCGGCCCTGGGCAGATTGCCGATAAAGGACGGTCCCACCGCAACAATTTCACAAAGCCTGGGACCCACCGGCAAATCCTTGTGGCTTTTACAGATCACTTCGCAGCTTCGGCAACCGATACATTTTTTTACATCCTGAAACAGGTAATACTTGCTCATTTGCTTCCTCCGAACGCAACAGTCTCTATTCAGGAAACCGGGTCCACACGGACAAAAGTGTCATGTAAGGCCGGGCTGCCACCGATCATATCAGAGATATTGTTCATCAACAGGCTGTCGTTCATACCCTTTTCAAAGGACCGTCTCGCCGATTGCGCCTGATGCCCATACCCGTGAAGCATGAAAACCGCTTCCGGGTGAATGAGATCCGTGGCATAGGCCCTCATGGTCCCTTCCCCGTAGTCGGATGAAACCTTCACCCGGGCACCGTCTCCGATCCCCATCCGCCCGGCACTTTCAGCATTGATCCAGAGCCTGTTTTCCGGCACAATCTCGTTTAAATAGGGGTTGTTCTGGGTGGACACATGGGTATGTTGAGCACAACGACCGATGGTGAGCCTGAACCGGTTTTCAGGGGGCGGTGCCACCGGCTCATATTCGGGAAAAGACTTAAAGCCCACATCTTCAAGCAGTGACGAAACGAATTCAATCTTGCCAGAGGGGGTTTTGAACGGAATCCCGTCATTACGATCCCAGAATATCTGCTGATCCCCATAGGCCACAAACCCTTTGGGATCAAAATCCTCCATGGAGAATCCGGTTCCCTCCAATTGCCAGCGCACCAGCTCTTCCATGTTTTCGTAGGGGAAGAACTGCCCCAGATCCATCCGTTCAGCGATCTGTTTCAATATCATGGCCCCGGGCCGGGTATCATAGCGGGGCGTCGTGGCCTGGCGTCTTAAAAACATCTGGGGCTTCAGGCCATTGGCCTGCTGAACGCAATCGGTGCGCTCCAGATAAATGGATTCGGGGAGTATCACGTCGGAGTACCAGGCGATATCACTGTGGTTGATGTCGATGGTTACAATCAGATCCAGCTTATCCAGAGCTTTGCGCGTATTATGGGTATCCGGGATGGACATGAGCGGCTCAAAACGAAAAACGAACAGGCTCTTGATGGGATAGGGGTCATCGTTCAAAATGGCCCCGGGAAGCATCTGGGCAACGCCATGATTTGTATCCGGAAGGGGGAATTCAGGGGTGCCCGCTTTGTCAAAACGGGGTGCCTTGATCTCCGGAAAAGTCTGTTCGGTCAATTTTCTGGCCGGTTTCCCGCCAACCAGGCCCGGGCCCTTCTTGAAGAAAAGACCGCCTTTGGCTTCCACACTCCCCATGAGGGCGTTGAGGATGAAAATGGAGCGGCGCATGTAAATTTCATTGGTATGGCTGGCGCCGCGATAACCGTAATGGAAAATGACTGAGGGCTTTTCCCGGCTGATTTCACGGACCATATCCACCAGCTCCGCGGCGGGGATACCGGTTTCCGTTTCAGCCCACTTTGGGGTAAAGGGCTGAACAAAATCCCTGAGTTCCCCAAGACCGGTGGTCCAGCGGTTCACATAGGTTTCATCGAACAGCCTTTCTTTAAGGATAATGTGAATCAGCGCATAATTAAGCGCCAGATCCGTTCCGGGCCTGATCATCCAGTATCGATCGGCTTTCGTTGCCGTCACGGTCACCCGGGGGTCGATATAGGTGAGTTTGGCGCCGTTTTCCAGGGCCTCGCTGAAAGCGTTGGCGCCCTTCACCTCAAGGGACTCAAAAAAATTCCGGCCATACAACACCATGTGACGGGTATTCTTGTAATCAACACCGATCTGAGCATCATTGTAACCGAAGAGAGACCTGGCGGCAGTATTCACCGACCCTTTGCAGAGGGCATCGTGGGTAAAATGATTGGGGGAACCCAGCGCCTTCATGAAGGTTTTACTCACATGTGTGGCCAAATGGGTCCGCTCTCCCATTGCAACGCTTTCAGGCCCATGGGCCGCAACAATCGCCTTTAGTTTTTCCGCCACATGGTCCAGGGCCTCATCCCAGGTGGCCTTGCGGAACTGGCCCGATCCACGGGGGCCTGTCCGGATCATGGGGGACTGGAGCCGCTGATGGTCATTGAGCAGAGCGATCCCCGCAGCCCCTTTGGGACAGAGGCTCCCCTCCATTCCCGCCACATGGGGATTCCCTTCGATCCATTTCACCTGGTCATCCTTCACCAGAACCCGGATGGGGCAACGGACCGAACACATAAAGCACAAACTAAAGATTTCTTTTTCCATGAACTCCTCTCCTCAGGCGCCAGAAAAAAAGCCCGTCCTGACCCAGGGCGGGCTTCTATCCAATATGTTACGTTGGGATAATAATAGGGTTTTTAAAGGCTTTCAACACGACCTTCCCAGGTTCACAGTTGGCAATTAACAGACTATCCCAGAGCTTCGGCATCCAAAAAAAACGACATACGGGATCATATCGGATTTTTCGAATTGTGCAAGCTTTTTCATTTTCTGAAAACAGACAGGCACGCCCTCTGGAAGTTGCAGCCTTCCTGTGATTTCTATTTGGAGCCGGAAGTCGTTTTTATCATATAATTGCTGAGCGCCTCCTGGAGGGTCTCCCCCGCCAGGAAAGCGCAATGTTGTTCATTTTCGGGCGCTCCCCCCATTTTTTCAAGAATCCGGTCGCCGGTCACATCCAGGAGTTCATCAGGTGTCTTTCCAAAAGCCATCTCCGCAGCAAAGGATCCACAAACGGCGCTGGATCCACACCCATCCGTCTCAAAGGCCGCCCTTTCGATGCGATCGTTATCAAACTTCAGAAAGATTTCCATGGTATCACCACAGGGGCCGGTTACGCGGGCGTATCCGTCAGAATTTGAAAATGCACCCCGGTAAATGGGGTTGAGCATTCTGTCAAAGGCCGCCATCCCATAGCCGTCATTTTTCGGAAGAATCGCCTTCTGGAGATTTTTCACATCCTCATTCAGATCTTCAGCCATTTCAATTATCCTGTTTTTCCCCGGTGCTCCCTTCTTGTGGGGCTACCCGATCCTAATGAAGTCCCTCTTCACTCCCGTGGGCATTCACAATTTGATCCGCCATTTTGTTAAACTCACGGGAGAATGCAATTGATTCGTTTTCAAGTATGGCCAACCCGCCGGCATCCCCCTGCATGACCACCTCCGGGTCAAGGGGCAGGCTCCCAAGGAACCTGAGGCTTTCCTTTTTGGCGGTCAACATACCACCATTGGTTTTGAAAAGTTCGATGCTTTCTCCGCAGTGGGGGCAATTGAGACCGCTCATGTTTTCCACGATCCCTAAGATCTTCATGTTGACCTGGCGACAGAAGCTGATGGATTTCCGAACATCCGCCAGCGATACTTCCTGGGGGGTCGTCACAATCAGCGCTTCAGCCCCGGGGATGGTCTGGGCCACGGTCAAAGGTTCGTCGCCCGTACCGGGAGGGGAGTCAATGATCAGGTAGTCAAGATCATTCCATTCGATGTCGGAAATAAACTGCCGGATAACGCCGATTTTGAGCGGCCCCCGCCAGATGGTGGCGGCATCCTTGTTCTCTCCCATGAGGGGTTCAACGGAGATAACCTGCAGGTTGGGAAGGTATTCGATGGGTTTGGCCTTCTCACCATTGGCACCGCTCTGGATGTTCCCCTTAAGCCCCAGCATACGGGGAATACTGGGACCATGAAGGTCCACATCCATGAGACCGACCTTCTTACCTTTTTTGGCCAGAGCGCCGGCCAGATATGTTGCCACACTGCTCTTACCCACACCACCCTTTCCACTCATTACCAAAATTTTATGTTTGATGCGACCCAGGCTTTGCTCAATCTCCTTGTCCTGCGCCTGCTGCTGATTGTTCTGGTTGCTCATGGCGCAACCCTGCGTATTGTCTGCCATTATAAACTCTCTCCTTTACCGGAAAAACCGGCGCGATTTTTGTGTATATCTGCCCTTAAAACACGCTTTTAATAGGCATCATTCTTGAAAAGTCAAGTGCCGGACATTTGGGAAGAGGTGTGGCCGGACAACCGTTCAGGGACCGAAAACAGATCAGTCCCGTAACGCATCGTAACAGGTGAAATGAGTTACAATCAGGAATGGCCGCAACAACTGCCCGGGCCCGCACAACCGGAAGGAGGCCCGCCTGCGCCGCAGCATCTGTCGCCCGTGTTTTCAGGGAACCTCCCGGAGGGACTGACAGGCGCATGGGCCGACAGCAGTTTCTTGAGATTCTTGCTGCCGCAGCTGCCGCAGGCAACCAGGTCGGTTTCGCTGCTTGCCATCAGTATTTCCGTATTCTGACCGCAATCCAGACACTCAAACTCAAAAATCGGCATGGTTTCTACCTCCCCTTACCATTGGCCCTCAACGTTTGCATCTTCCGCCAGGGGCATTTTCCCCGCCCCGTAGGCGGCCACAGCTTCACGCACCGTCCCCGTCGCATCGTTGGCCACGCCAATTTTAGCGGCTTTCATGGCCTTGAAGGCGTTGGGACCGCAATACCCGGTCAACAGAACGTCCGCGCCCTTCTCACTCACCATTTTGGCCGCCTGGATGCCCGCACCTTTAAAGGCATTCACATTCTCTTGATTGCCCAGCACATCAAATGAAAGGGTCTCCGAATCCACCACCAGAATGTAGGCAGCCCTGCCGAATCGCGGATCCACCTCGGAATCCATGGTCTTCCCTTTGGATGTTACAGCGATTTTCATGGGACCTCCTAGCTCTCGTTGACCACTGCGCTTTGGTGTTCCTCACGATACCGGGCCACGGCTTTCTGCAGGGTTTTAAGAGCCAGACGGGCACAATGGACTTTCTGGTCCGGCATCTTTTCCAGTTCGCCGTACAGCTCATCCATAGTCAGCGACTCAGCCTCATCCAGGGTTTTACCTTTGGCAAGTGCCACGGTGGCACTGCCGGAAGCCACCGCGCCGGGACACCCCATAACCTGCATTTTGGCATCCTCTATGCGATCGCCCTTAACATTCATGGTGATCTTCATGGTGTCGCCGCAAGGCCCCGTGAGATCCATACAGTGATCGGCGTCTTCAATAACCCCCAGGTTATTCTGGTTCTGAAAGTATCTAATGGCCTTATCCGCATATCCGGACTCGGAAAGCATACTGTAGACATCGTCTTTGGGTTTGTCATTTTCCATAAAAACGATCCTTTGAGCCAATTTCAAAATACCCCCTTTTGCCCGATCTCTGCGTCAAACTCAAATTTTAATCCTCGCAATATTCAATATATTCCTGTGGTTAAAATTTTCGCTTTCCTTGACCTCGAACAAAACTGGACTTTTTGAAACTGGCTCCTTTTCTCAGATTTTCCTAAAAAATGCAGCGGAACACGCGATCAGTGTCCGCCACCGCCACCGCCACAGACCTGATCATCGCCGATCATCTGAAGCTTTCCGGCAATCAGGTCCTCAACCACCGGCCTGATCTGCTGCCTTGTTGCATCATAAAATACATCCACCCCGACCTGTTTGAAACCCATCAGAGGCCGCATGCCGATGCCGCCCACAATCAAGGCTTTCACATTGTGGCTGGCCAGCAAATTAACGGGCACCATACATCCGCCCTGCACATGGCCCCCGTTGGGTATGGTGGTGACCTGTTTTACCTCGCCGTCCTCCACATCCACAAAGGTAAATACATCACAATGACCAAAATGGCCTGATCTTTCCCCGTCCAGGCCGCCAGTTCCCGTGCTCGGTATCGCTATTCTTCCCTCTTTCATGGCTTATCGCTCCTCCTTGGTTTAAACCTATCAAAAGCTATCACCATACTGAAAATATTTCGAGTATGTTCCTTATTAAATATTACCCTTGGGTGTCAAGCACCTTATGTGATATTATTCACAACAACATAAACATTACTTGGGATTCATCAAGTCTCCTCATTGAGGAAATACCAAAATATGTTATTCCTTAACCAAGAAACGGATTTTGCCGATATTTATAAATCCTGCGTGCTATGCCCCAGGGCTTGCAGGGTCGACCGCACGGTTACCCGTGAGGGAAAAGCAAAAGGTTTCTGCGGTGAAACCGACCGGGTTCGCGTGGCCCATGTGGGTCCGCACTTTGGAGAAGAGCCCCCCATCACGGGAATCCGGGGATCGGGCACCGTTTTCTTTTCAGGTTGCAGCCTGAAATGCAAATTCTGCCAGAATCACCAGATTTCCCTTGGCGGCGTGGGAGAAACGCTCGATTTTCACCGGTTGGTTGAGAAAATACGGCAGATGATCATCAACTACGGAGTCCATAATCTCAATTTTGTCTCACCGGATCATTTCATACCCCATACCACAGGGGTAGCCTCCCATTTGAAAAAAGAACATCCTGGCCTTCCCATTTTGTACAATTTTTCAGGGTATCAATCTGTAAGGGTACTCAAAAACCTGGAAAAATATGCCGACATCTACCTGCCGGACTTCAAGTATTCGGATACGGCATTGGCAAGAAGGCTTTCCCGGTGCACGGACTATCCCGAAAAAGCAATCGATGCCATCTCTGAAATGGTCAGGCAGAAAGGTTTTCTGGACGGCCCGGTTTCTGAAAATGCACCTGCAACCCAAGGGGTTCTGGTGAGGCACCTGATCTTACCGGGGGCCGTTGAAAATTCCATTAATGCACTGACCACCCTCTTCATGGAGTTCGGCGCCGATTTACCCATCAGCCTCATGTCTCAATATCATCCCGTTATGCACCACGAAGACCCTGAGCTGAACCGGACCATTACGGATCAGGAATTTCTGGAAGTGCATGACCATGCAACACAACTGGGATTTAAACATATGTTCGTTCAGTTTCCCGAAAATTATCAGGACTGTTCACGGGACCGCGCCGTCTTTCTCCCTGATTTCAAAAACAGGCAACCGTTCGGATGAAAACCGATTTTATGCTTGACTCAAATCAAGAGAGTCTTTATAGTGGCCAATTCATTTTAATAAGCAAGGAGACGAAGCTATGTATGCGGTCATAAAGACTGGCGGAAAACAATATCGGGTCGCCCCAGGCGATGAGATTCGGGTGGAAAAACTCCAGGGAGACGTGGGTGATGCGGTAACGTTTGATCAGGTTCTTCTGACATCGGATGGCGAAGCCGTTGAAGTGGGCCAACCTTTCCTTGAAAATTCGAAAGTAGCCGGCCTCATTACCAGTCACGGCAAGAATCGAAAGATTCTGGTTTATAAATACAAACGGCGTAAAGGATATCGACGCAAAAATGGACACCGCCAGCATTTTTCGCTTGTGAGAATCGGCGACATTGAATCAGGCGTTCAGGTTGAGGAGTAAGGGATATGTCACACAAAAAAGCGGGCGGCAGCTCCAGAAACGGAAGAGACAGTAACGGACAGAGGCGGGGTATCAAACGCTATTCGGGGCAGACCGTCAATGCAGGAAGCATTATTGTCCGGCAGAGAGGGACCCATATCCACCCCGGAGAGAACGTGGGGTTGGGCCGGGATTACACCATCTTTGCCAAGATTGACGGCATTGTGACGTTTGAGCGCATGGGCAAAGATCGAAAAAAGGTCAGCGTTTACGCCGCTTAAATTTCGCAACCGCCATTTGCCCCCCGGAAGGTAAACCATGTTTTTCTTAGATGAAGCCGTCATCACGGCCAGATCCGGAAACGGGGGAAGTGGCTGCGTCAGCTTCAGAAGAGAGAAGTTCATCCCCAGAGGCGGACCGGATGGCGGCGACGGGGGAGACGGTGGAAACGTCATCGTCAGAAGCACCCGCAAACTTTTCACCCTTGAAGACTACAGGTCCAAGAGAAATCTGAGTGCTCGAAATGGTGGACCGGGAGGGGGGAAGAATAAATCCGGCGCCAACGGGGCGGATTGCGTTGTTGAGACGCCTGTCGGCACCATCATTGAAGAAGTTGAATCCGGCCGTATCCTGGCGGACCTGGTCCTGGATCAGCAGGAAATCATTCTCATTCCCGGGGGAAAAGGCGGGAAAGGGAACCAGCATTTCGCCACATCAACAAATCGGGCGCCACGAATGGCACAACCCGGCCTTCCCGGAGACACACTGAAGCTCAAATTAACCCTGAAACTCCTGGCGGACGTGGGGCTGGTGGGCCTGCCCAACGCCGGAAAATCAACACTTCTCTCCCGCCTCACCCAGGCCCGCCCCAAGGTGGGCAGCTACCCGTTCACCACACTGGTTCCCAATCTGGGCGTCATGACCTTCGACAATGAAGAAACCCTGGTGGTGGCCGACATTCCCGGACTCGTGGAAGGCGCACGACTGGGTCGCGGATTGGGGCATCAATTTTTAAGGCATATAGAACGAACCCAATTCCTGTTGCACCTGCTGGATGCAACCGATTCATCGGGGAAGAATATCCTGGATGATTATTTGATGCTCAGAAAGGAGATGTCCGCCTATTCAACCACCCTTGCCCGGAAACCTTATTTTGTGGTAATCAATAAGATCGATCTCTGCGATCCTGGCAGTAAAGATATCAGAGCGCTGCGAAAAGCACTTGACAAGCTCGGCACAAAATCCATCTGTATTTCAGCGTTGACCGGTGAAGGCATCGGCGAATTAACCCGGTTCATTTTTAAAAATTTTCACAAGGGACAGGGAGCAGTTGTCGGGGGGCATGATGAAATGTGAGCTGCCTTTTCTGCACCCTGCCCCCTGACAACTGCACCCTTTCTAAAAATGCCTCAAAACACAAATATCAGAACTGAGCTTTTAAAATCCGTCAAACGGGTTGTCATAAAGATCGGCAGTGGCGTCCTGACCGCCCATGACGGACTTAACATGCCGGTCATGGATGATCTGACTGCGGATATGAGCACACTCAAAAAATCAGGCATTGAAGTGGTCCTGGTCTCTTCCGGCGCCATTGCGGCCGGCATCCGGAAATTGGGAATGACCCGCAGACCCCGGTCCGTCTCCGAGCAACAGGCAACCGCTGCCGTGGGCCAGGGAAACCTGATCAGGGCCTGGGAAAATGCTTTTGAGCAACACGGTCACCAGGTGGGACAGGTCCTGTTGACCCGTGACGACCTGACCCACAGGCGCCGTTATTTGAATGCGCGCAATACCACCTTCACCCTCCTTTCCTGGAACATTATCCCCATTGTCAATGAAAACGATACCGTGGTTGTGGATGAGCTCAAATTCGGTGACAACGATAACCTCAGCGCCATGGTCACGAACCTGTCCGAATCCGACTTCCTGATAAACCTGACCAATATCGATGGCCTTTTCGATAAAGACCCGAGGGATCACGAAGATGCCCACCTCATTTCCGTGGTGGAAAAGGTAGACCGAAAAATCACCCAGTTTGCCGGCGCCATACCCGGATTCCTGGGAACAGGCGGCATGGGAAGCAAAATCAGGGCTGCCAAAAAAGTGGCCATTGCCGGCGTACCCACCATCATTGCCAACGGCTTGAAACCCGGCATCATAAGGCGTCTTTTTGCGGGCCGTGTGGAAGGAACCCTGTTTTTGCCGGAAGCGGTCTCCCTGTGCAGCCGGAAACACTGGATCGCCTTTACCAAATCCCCAAAAGGGGAAATCACCATCGACCGGGGCGCCGAAATCGCCATTGTGGAGAAAGGTAAAAGCCTTTTGCCATCAGGGATCAAAGGGGTAAAGGGGCAATTCAGTCTCGGCAATTCCGTATTGCTCATCAATGAAGACGGCGAACCCGTTGCCGTGGGCATGGTCAGCTACCATTCCGGGCACATACAGAAAATTATGGGTTCGAGAAGCACCGACATCGAATCCATCCTGGGATTCAAACACGATGACGAGGTCATCCATCGAAACAATCTTGTGTTGACGGCACACATGGATGAAGGAGATACGGCATGTCCATTGAAAGTATGATCGGGACCATGGCAAAGGATGCCAGAACAGCGTCAAGGGGGCTGAGAGGTCTTTCAAGGGGACAGAAAGATGATGCCCTTTTTAAAATGGCCGAAAAGCTTCTTAAACGTCGGGAAATCATTACGGCCGAAAACCAGAGGGACCTGTCGGCAGCCAGGGATGCGGGGCTTTCCCCGGCCATGCTGGACCGCCTGACGCTGAATGAAGCGGTCATCGGCGCCATGGCGGACGGGCTCAGGGAAGTTGCATCCCTGCCCGATCCGGTGGGGGCGTACCCTGTCATGTGGAAGCGCCCCAACGGACTGCAGGTAGGAAAGGTACGCATCCCTCTGGGCGTTATCGGCTTCATCTTTGAGTCCCGCCCCAATGTTACCGTGGATGCAGCGGCCCTGTGCCTCAAAGCCGGTAATGCCGTTATCCTCAAAGGGGGCTCGGAAGCGATCCATTCCAACATAGCCTTAGGTGAACTGCTGGCGGAAGCCCTGAATGAAGCGGGAATTCCCCAAAAAGCGGTCCAGGTGATCCCCACCACCGAAAGGGCCGCCGTGAACGCCCTGATCAGTCTGGATGACGATATTGACGTCATCATCCCAAGGGGTGGAGAGGGGTTGATCCGTTTTGTCACGGAACACTCGCGGGTCCCGGTACTGAAACATTACAAGGGTGTCTGCCACGTTTATGTGGATCAATCCGCCTCCCTCAACATGGCAAAGGAGATCTGTTTCAATGCAAAGGTGCAGAGGCCCGGCGTCTGCAATGCCCTGGAAACCCTGTTGGTTCACGAGGATGCGGCCCCCGGTTTCCTCCCTGAAATGGCGAAAGAGTATGAAAGCGCCGGGGTTGAAATCAGGGGATGCCCCAAAACCATTGACCTGGTACCGGGTGCCGTGGCCGCAACGGAATCGGATTGGCCGGCGGAATTTCTTGATCTCATCCTGGCGGTCAAGGTGGTCGGCAGTATGGATGAAGCCCTGGACCACATAGAAACGCACGGGTCGCAGCATACGGAAGCCATTATTACCAACGATTACAACCGTTCACAGCGCTTTCTGGCCCAGGTGGATTCTTCCGTGGTGATGGTGAATGCGTCCACACGGTTTAACGACGGAAACCAGCTGGGTCTTGGCGCCGAAATCGGCATCAACACGTCCAAGCTCCATGCCTTCGGCCCCATGGGACTGGAAGAACTTACAACCACCAAGTTTGTGGTTTACGGGCAGGGACAAATCCGGGATTAGGAGTATTTTTTGAAACTGGGCATCCTTGGGGGCACCTTTGATCCGATCCATCTGGGACATCTGCGTTCAGCGGAGGAGATCGGCCAGCATCTGGCCCTTGAAAAGGTCTATCTGATCCCTTCCTCACTGCCCCCGCATAAAGCCGAGATTCCCGTAACGCCCTTCCATCACAGGCTGGCCATGACCCGTTTGGGAACACATTGCTCCCGCTTGCTTGAAACCACGGACCTGGAGGGGAACAGGCCCGGGTTTTCCTATTCCATCGAGACCCTTCAAGAACTGCACCAGGTTTTCGGTCCTGGTCAGGACCTCTTTTTTATTGTGGGCATGGATGCTTTTCTGGAAATCAAGACCTGGCGGAATTACAAAAACCTCTTTGATTACGCCCATTTTGTAATTCTTTCCCGGGCCGGCTGCCGAAATTTCGGGCTGGAGGCCATTTTTTCTGACCTCCATATCAGGGGTTCAGAAACGGGGAGCGGAAAAATTTTTGTGGCCCCGTCCGGCAAATCCATTACACTCATAACCTCGACCCCCATGGAAATATCCTCGACAAATATCCGAAACATGGTAAAAGAGGGTAGATCCATCCATTTCCTTGTTCCTGAAACGGTCAGGGCTTATATTATTGAAAAAGGATTGTACCTGAATGATGACCCCCATGGAAAAAGCAAGATTATGCCTTGCAACCATTCTCGAAAGAAAGGCCGTTGATCCCGTTCTTCTGCACGTGGAAAACCTCACGACCGTTGCAGACTATTTCTTGATCACGGGAGGAAACTCCACCCGGCAGGTACAGGCCATTTCCAGGCACCTGCAAAAGACACTAAAGGAGCAGGAAGTACCCCTATACGGCGTTGAAGGGGAGCAGGAATCCCAGTGGGTGCTTCTGGATTATGGTGAAGTGGTCATTCATATTTTCTATCAGCCCATCAGGGAATTCTACGACCTGGAAGGGCTCTGGGTTGAAGCCCCGGAAGTCAATCTCGAAATGTAAGGGTAAAGCGTGAGGTTGAATATGAAAACCCATTCACGTTACAGGCAAAGCATTTCACTTTTGATCGCTGTCTTTCTCTGCGGGTTTCCCCTTTCATTTCAGTCAAAAGCCCATGCCCTTTCCATTGAGGATGAATGGAAAATGGGGCAGGCGTTTTTCCTTCAGGTCAGCAACCAGTATAAATTGGTTGCGGATCCCTTTGCCGTCAAATACATCAATGACCTGGGACATTATCTTCTAGCGCCCCTTGAAACAAGGCCTTTCCCTTTTCAATTCTATATTATCGAAGACAATACCCTCAATGCATTTGCCGGTCCCGGCGGGCACATTTTTTTCTATGCCGGCCTTATTGAAGCCATGGACCAGGTCGATGAACTGGCAGCGGTCATGTGCCATGAAATCGGCCATATTGCCGCACGGCACCTGTCCAAACGGATCGACCAGAGCAAGAGCATCGGGATCGGAACCATGGCGGGAATCCTGGCCGGTGTACTCATCGGCGGCCCGTTGGCGGCCGCACTCATCACCGGCGCCATGGCCGCCGGGATGCAGGCCCAGTCTCATTTCAGCCGGGAGGATGAACGCCAGGCAGACCAGTTGAGTTATAAATACATCGTACCGTCCACCTTTGATTCAAAAGCCATGATCGGTGCCCTAAATAAAATCCAGAGGGGAAACTGGCTCGGTACCGGAAAAACGCCCGCGTACCTGCTGACCCACCCCACCGGACCCGAGCGGATGAGCAACCTTGAATCCTTATCCAGCGATGCTCTGCAGTTGGATTTAACCCGGGAAGCCCTTTACTTCAGAGCGCTTTATCCGGCATTTCAAACCATTGTCATGGCCATCAGTAAAGAACCCAAAGATGCGGAAAAACAATTCCTGAAGACCCTCTTAAATGACCCCGAGGCATGGTTGCCGCAATTGGGAATGGGAATTGTTTTAATGCGGGAATCCAAATATCCCGAAGCCATCAGCGCCCTCAAGAAAGCCCGACAGAAACAGCCGGAATTCCCTCCCATTCTGAGAACCCTGGGAGAGGCTTATTTGATGGATGGTCAGCAGAAAAAAGCCGCCCGGGTCCTTAAAACGGCCCTTGAACTGAACCATGGGGACAAAGCAGCTCTTTTCTTAATGGGTACCCTTTATGAAGAACAGGGCAAAACCCAAAAAGCCCTCCGCATTTTCAAAAAACTGTCTTATCTCAAACCCGTCAGGAACAATGTTTATTATCACCTGGGGGTGTGTTACGGCAGAGAGAAACAGTTGGCGCTGGCCCATTACAACTTCGGCATCTATTTTAAACATTCAGGTCGATTTCAAAAAGCCATGTTTCATTTCCGGAAAGCCAAAAAATTGGCTTCCGGAAATACCGCTCTTGAGGAAAAAATACGCAAGGAAACCGAAGGTGTTGAAGAAATGAAGGATCAAACATAATAAGGAGGTTTGCCATGTCTTTCAAGAAAGGAACTGTGTCCGAAGAATTTGAAAATGCGCTGAAAATCGGCCGTCCCCCCAATATCGTCCAGCTGTTTCCCAATTCCATGGCGCTCATCGTCAGCGGCAAGGTCATCGATCGCGCCATGATCAAAAAGGGCAAGGCCATGACCATTGCGGCAAACGGCCGTAACCACTTTGTCATTCGCGGCGCATTACGAGCGGCTCAGCGGGCCAACGCCGCCATCATACTGGAGATTGCCAAATCCGAAGGGGGTGGCAATGCCTACTGCCCCGTCAACTACTGGAATCTGGCCCGGCAGACCGATGCCGTCATGAACGAACTGGGAATCACCGTTCCCGTGGCCATCCATGCGGACCACTACGGCATCAAAAGTGAGAAAGACGTTGAATCGGCCAGGGTGGAAATTCCCACAATGTTTGAAGCGGGCATCACCTCCATTGCCATCGATGCCTCCCACATGCCGGATGCGGATAACCTATCGGCCAACCTGGCGCTGAAGACTTATCTGCCGGAATGGGCCGGCTATGAAACGGAAATTGGAGAAATCAAGGGAAAACTGGGTCTTTCCACCGCAGATGAAGCCCTGTTTCTGATTCAAGGGCTCAACGCCAATGATGCGTTTCCCGACTGGATCGCCCTCAACAACGGCACCACCCATGGCATCGAACAAAGCGATGAGGGCATCCAGGTGCCGCTCACCGCACAGATTCATGAGGTGCTCGCCAAGTACAATATATCCGGGGCCCAGCACGGTACTTCCGGAAACAGTTCCGAACGACTCCGAAATATTGTTCAAAAAACCAACACCACCAAAGCCAATGTGGCAACAGCGCTTCAGATGATCTCCTGGGGTGTGAAGGTCAATGATTTTGGTAACGCCATATTGGATGAACACGGTGAATTTCTCAAAATGCCTTCCGCCGGCATGACCGACGACATGTGGCATGAAATGGTACATTATGCCAACGAACGGGATATCAAAGGCGGAAACTACAAAAAACTCAACCTGCCCTTTGAGAACAAACTCCTCGCCCTACCCCGGGATATTCGGGAACGAATGGCTCAGGGGGTGGAAGATTTTGTCTACAATCTGCTGACCCAGGCATTCAATGCCCAGGATACTGCACCCTTGGCACTGGAAGCGATCCTGGAAGCAGGCTCCCATGACCTGGGCCCCAAGAGCGCACGCATTGAAGATCCAAACCAGTGGACTGAAGATAAGATCCAGGAACGGGCGGCAACGCTGGATCCCGACAAGGGACCGGCGGGAGACTTTGATGACTGAGCCATCAACGGATGCTCGTTCCCATGGGCATACCTGGATCGAAAAAATAGAAGCTGACACAAAGGTTTCCGGTTGCTATCGGGTCAAGAAAAAGAAATTGTCCACCACACGCAACGGAAACCCTTTTTTGAGCCTCATCCTGGCGGACAAAACGGGGGAACTGCCGGCAAAAGTCTGGGATAGAGCTGAAGACTTGTCGAATCTTTTCCGTGAGGGGGAGATTATTGAAATAGCGGGACAAACCACGACCTACCAGGGTCAGATTCAGTTGACCGTGTCCCGACTTCACCCGCCATCTGAAGCGCCGGACCCGGACATGTTCGTTGAAACATCCCCATTCGACACCCAGGAAATGATGAGATCCCTGCGGACGATTCTGAATCAGGTCAAAGATATTCACTTAAAGTCGTTAATTGATGGATTCTGGAAAGATCGAAAATTTATTGATCTTTTTAAGAACGCCCCCGCGGCCAAGAATTTTCACCATAACTATCTGGGGGGACTTCTGGAACATACGCTGTCGGTTTGCCGTCTGGCAACCCAGGCAGCTGACCACTATCCATCTTTGAATAAAGATCTGCTGGTCGCCGCTGCCTTTCTTCATGACGTGGGTAAAACCCGAGAGTTCAGGTGGGATACGAGCATTAATTATTCGGATGAAGGGAGGCTGGTGGGGCACCTGGTTCTGGGAGTTACCATGTTAGACGAAAAATTGAAATCGCAAAAAGACTTCCCCCACGAACTGGCTATCCGGCTGCGGCATTTGATTCTCAGTCATCACGGTCAGTACGATTTTGGCTCTCCCAAAGAACCCAAATTTCTCGAAGCGTTTGCCCTTCACCTGCTGGATGACCTGGATGCAAAAATGAACGGTTTAAACCGGTTTATGGAACGGGACCGGCGGGAAGGTGCATGGACCGATTTCAACCGCATGTTCCGCAAATATTTTCTCAAAAGCAGCATACCTGCTGCGCAGGAAATCGAGGAAAAAATAGAGACAACCGACGACCGGCAGGGGATGCTTTTCTCACCCGATTTTTGATAAAAACGTAAGCGGAAGAGGAAAAAATGGATAACGGCAAGGCAAAAAAAATGCTCCGGTATCGGTGGCTCATATTCTGGGTCCTTGCAATCGCTTACCTGTTTGTCTATTTTCACCGACTGTCCCTTTCCGTCGTGGCAAACGACATTGTGAAGGATTTCAACACATCAGCTGGCGTCATGGGGCTTCTGGGGTCCATCTATTTCTATTGTTATGCTGCCATGCAGCTACCCGCGGGACTCTTGTCCGATTCCATCGGTCCCAGAAAAACCGTCACTGTGTTTCTTCTGGTGGCATCCGCTGGAAGTATTCTGTTTGGCCTGGCACCGGACATTTATACCGCTTTTGGCGGCCGCGTGCTGGTGGGGTTCGGGGTCTCCATGGTCTTCATTCCCACCATGAAGATTCTGAGCCAGTGGTTCCGCGCAAAAGAGTTTGCTTCCATGGCGGGAATCCTCAATGCCGTTGGCGGTGTGGGGGCATTGGCGGCCACCTGGCTCCTGGCATTCATGACGTCCAGCATCGGCTGGCGTGCCTCATTTGTGATCATCGGCTGTTGCACCTTTTTCCTGCTCATTGTGGTCTGGTTCGTGGTAAGAGATCGCCCCGAGGACCGTGGCTGGCCTTCCATTTTATCCATTGAAAACATGGAAAATGCCGGCAATGCCAAACCGGAGGGGATCGGCCTCATGGAAGGGGCTAAACGGGTTCTTTCTAACAGGTATTTCTGGCCGGTCGCCATCTGGTTTTTTTTCGATTGTGGCATTTTTTTTGGATTTGGCGCTTTGTGGGGAGGGCCCTATCTCATGCATGTATATGGATTAAGTCAGGGAGAAACCGGTGCAATTTTGAGTATGATCGCCTATGGCATGATCGTGGGCAGCCCCCTGTTGGGCTTTGTTTCCGACAGGGTTCTCAAAAGCAGGAAGAAACCTTTCATGATCTGCACCAGCATCCTGGCATGCCTGCTCCTGTTTCTCTACCTGGTTCCCGCCGGACTGCCCAAACCGGCATTATATGCGGTTTTTCTGGTGCTTTCAGTTTGCGCTTCTTCCATCGTTGTCATCGGCTTTACCACCACCAAGGAACTGTTCCCCGTGGAAATAGCCGGGACATCCGTCGGCACAGTCAATCTGTTCCCTTTCCTGGGTGGCGCTGTCTTCATGCCCTTGCTCGGGCGAATTCTGGACATGTACCCCAAAACAGACACGGGTGGATATGCCCTTGAAGGCTATTCGGCATTACTCCTGGTGCTGTTCATCTCTTCAATCCTGGCACTCATCTGCACCTTTTTCATGAAAGAAACCTGGAAATAAAAGTAAGATAACATCATGGCAATACTGAGTCTTCAGAACGTCAGCCTCGCTTTTGGCGGGCCTTTGATCCTTGACAAAGTCAGTCTTCAAATCGAAACAAGTGAGCGCATATGCCTGGTGGGCCGAAACGGCGCAGGAAAAAGCACGCTCATAAACCTCATCAACAATGGGATCCAACCGGACTCAGGGGAGATATTTCGAAAGCCCGGCCTGGCCTTGGGAACCCTTTCCCAGGAAGTACCGCCACAAATCCAGGGGAAAATAATTGATGTTGTTTCTTCCGGTCTAAAAGACATCCTTTCCAAAGACTCCCCTTATGCCTGGGGCATTCAGGCCCAGATCGAAAAAGTCATCACCCGCCTTGAACTCGCGCCGGATGCGGAATTCAGAACGCTTTCCGCCGGAATGAAGCGAAGAGTCCTTCTGGCAAAAACCATTGCGGAAGGTCCTGATCTGCTGCTGTTGGATGAACCCACCAATCACATGGATATTCCTTCCATCGAATTGATGGAAAGTTTTCTGCTTCAATACCCAAAGGCCCTTCTTTTTGTCTGCCACGACCGGGTATTTCTGGAAAAGCTGTCCACCCGGATCATTGAAATTGACCGGGGGCGTCTCACCTCCTGGGCATGCGATTACAGAACATACCTTGAGAGAAAAAGCGCACTTATTGAATCTGAGGAAGAACATAACCGGCAATTCGAAAAGAAGCTGTCCAAAGAGGAGATCTGGATCCGAAAGGGGATCAAGGCACGCCGAACCCGCGATGAGGGCAGGGTGCGCGCCCTCATGAAAATGCGTGAGGAGAAGCGGGCCCGGCGCGAGCAAACTGGCCAGGTGAAAATGAAGGCCCAGGCGGCTGAGCGATCCGGAAAACGCGTCCTTGAAGCGAAAGATGTGACGTACCGTTATGATGACCGCCCGATTTTCAAGGCCTTTTCCACCACCATGCTGCGGGGAGACAAGGTGGGCGTCATGGGACCCAATGGCTGTGGAAAAACAACCCTCATTCAGGTTCTTTTAAAGGAACTGGAACCCTCAGAAGGCCATATCAGGCTGGGCGCCCGGGTCGAATGCGCTTATTTCGACCAGACAAGGGAACAACTGGATCCGGAAAAAACCGTCATTGAGAATGTAACGGGGGGGGGAGATTCCCTCATCATCAACGGTAAAAGCAGACACGCCGTGGGCTATCTCAAGGAATTTCTGTTCACCCCGGATCAGATGCGAAGTCCCGTCAAAACCCTTTCAGGGGGAGAAAAAAACCGGCTTTTGCTGGCGCGACTTTTCATGAAGCCCTCAAATCTTCTGGTACTGGACGAACCCACCAACGATCTGGATGCCGAGACCCTTGAACTCCTGGAAGAACTGCTGTTGAATTATCAGGGGAATGTGCTTCTGGTAAGCCATGACCGAGCGTTTCTGAATAACCTGGTCACGAGCATCCTTGTCTTTGAGGGGAACGGCCATGTCACCGAATATATCGGCGGATACGATGATTGGCTGAAACAGAGAAAACGGAACAAAACAAAAGTCCCCCGAAAACCCAGAAAAAATGGCGCTAAAAAGCCCAAACCAAAACGTCAAGGGCCCAAAAAACTCACCTTCCGGGAAAACCGGGAGCTGCAAGAGATTCCTTCTCTAATTGAATCCCTGGAACAGGCGCATGAAAAGATTTTCAATGACCTGTCCGATCCGGCGTTTTACAAAAAGGGAAGCACCGAGATCGCAAGTGCCAAGGAAAAGCTTGAATCCCTTGAAATCAAGCTTGAAGAAGCCTACCAAAGATGGGAGGCCCTTGAAGCCGTTGCTGAAAGCAACCGTTGACAGCAAACAAGACCGGAGCAGGATTCAATGCAATTTCGATATTAATTGACAGGATGTTCCTTTGAGAATACAGTGAGCCCATTTTGAATTCCTATTAGGAATCAATAAAGATGTGTCATGAACAAGACCATCACTTCCCGTTACTTTACAATCCCTAAGATAAAATAGGAGATCAAACATGAGTGAAAATGATATTAAAGAACTTTTCGATGAGTGGAACAGCGCCCTTCAGACCGGTGATCCCAAGAAAGTAGCCGTTCTCTATGAAACCAACGGCATTCTGCTACCAACCGTGTCCAACAAGGTTCGCCACAACCATGAAGAAATCGAGGACTATTTCGTCCATTTTTGCGCCAAAGGGCCGGTAGGAAAAATCGATGAGGCAAACATCCGCACATTCGGGCAACTTGCCATCAACTCCGGCATCTACACCTTTACGTTCAAAGATGGATCAGCCGTGCAGGCCCGGTTCACCTTCGTATACCGGTGGAACGGTGAACGTTGGATGATCGTTGAACATCATTCTTCGCAAATGCCGGAATAAAGATTCGGAGTGCCCGTGGAACCGTCAAAGGAAGACTTTCATGGGTATCCTGATTTACACACGTACCAGGGAAAAAGGTTTAGGAAAGCCTTTCCAGCAAGAACGCCTCCAGCATTGCAAGCCTCTTTTCATAGATTCTTGTTTCTTTTTATGAACTTTTCTTCAGTGAATCGCATAGGAAGTGAACAGATATGGAAGTGGCCATACGCAAAAGAAAAGCCGCAACCCGTTAAGGCTGCGGCTTTTTCTAGTAAAATGGTGCCGAAAGCGAGATTCAATTTTTCCCATGTTAATTGAGTAAGGTATTGAAATCCATGTTAGTTTTTGTGAGTTTAAACGAGTTTTCGTACAATCTTGGCTGCATAATCGCATATATGCGGTAGTAGTAACGGCATTCGGCTATTGAACATTTGGTGGTATGGGTTGATGTTTATTAGAGAGACCATGTGCTGTCGGGGACTAGAAGATTTGAACCTCCGAGTCCCTGCTCCCAAAGCAGATTGACACATTTCTAAACTACCGAAACCCCTATGAAATCTGGCTTTTCATTCCATCTGATTGTGCCTTTGTGTGTGGTTTTTTGTCAGAACCACATACATTAAATTTCCCCTCAAGCCCTTTGACCGCTACCACCTGGGACGCTTCCACATTGTCCTTCAAATACAATTCGGTTGTGCCTAGATTCTGGTGGCGTAACAGTCCCGATATGGTTTTCTTGGATACCTTTTTCTGGTCAGCCAAATATGTCACAATAAAATGCAACGAAATGACCAGGGGAGGTGCTTCGGTCTTCGGCTTGGGACTCCTTATGGGTTCCCTATGATAGGGGCATCAATACAGAGAATTGACGTCTCCCGATGTCGGGCGGCTCTTCAGTGGCAACTTCAACCACTTTTTCGGCAAACATGAATGAGAGAATTGGCGTATAAAAAAATGGGTCAAACAAAACCACACACAGAACCACGCACATATTTTTAGGGGTTGGTTGAATAGGAGGCGTAACTACTTGATATGATTGGTCGGGGCGAGAGGATTTGAACCTCCGACTCCCTGCTCCCAAAGCAGGTGCGCTACCAGGCTGCGCCACGCCCCGAATTGATGTTGGATATGACAGAAGGAAATCTAGTCACTTGGGTTCGTAAAATCAAGGAAATATTTATGCCTAAATTCCTTGACCCCCGAATAGCCTTTTCTTATAATACGCGACCAATCGGCTTAGGGACCCCACTAGTAAGGGGGAAATGATTTTGCAGAAAAATGCGCTTGTTATTCCAGAATTCATGGGAATATGCACGACAGGAGGCTACTAATGAACCTTTGGAGGAAAATCGGTATCGGGATCGTGTCAATGATCCCCGCTTTTGTATTGAGTGGGCTTATTTGGGACATGTCCCACTCATGGTTGTCGGTGCTTGCCACAATCGTCATTGTAGGCCTTTTCAGTGGCTCGGTCATTGCCGGTAAATTTTCATCCCCGGAGCAAAGCGCCCATCACCATTAAACTACCCTTTAAGAAATAGGGGGAATCGGCTTGAACCGCTGATTCCCCCTTTTGTTTTTCTATGCGATTCCCATCTGGAATTTTAAGGATTTCAGAGTGTTGACCATGAGCATGGTGATGGTCATGGGACCAACGCCACCCGGTACAGGGGTGATGGAACCGGCAATCTCCTTGGCCGCATCAAAATCAACATCCCCTCGCAGGATGGCTATCTTTTTACCGGTCTTCTCACTGATTTTCTCTCCCACGCGATTGACGCCCACATCGATGACACATGCACCCGGTTTGATCCACTCCGGTTTCACAAGACCCGGCACACCGGCCGCCACGATAAGGATGTCCGCCCGTTTGCAGTGGACGTCCATATCCTTGGTACGGGTATGAACCACGGTCACGGTGGAGTTGGCCCCGGGACCTTTTTGAAGCATCATGTTGGCAATGGGTTTTCCGACGATATTGGAGCGGCCCACCACGACGGTCTCCGCACCGCTGGTCTCCACACCGGCGCGAATGATCATCTCCTGGATACCGGCCGGGGTGCAGGGCGGAAATTTTACTTCATCACCACCGATCATCAACCTGCCTACGTTGATGGGATGGAATCCATCCACGTCCTTATCCGGATCGATGGCGTTCAGGATTTTTTTGTCGTCAATGTGTTTCGGCAGCGGCAGCTGAACCAGTATGCCGTTAATTGAATCGTCGTTATTGTATTTGTCGATCAACGCAAGGAGATCTTCCTCACTGATGTCCACAGGCTGACTGTCCTGAATTTCTTTGAAGCCTAACCGGGTCGCGGTTTTGATTTTAAGGGTAACGTAAGACATGGAAGCCGGATTTTCGCCTATCAGGATGGTGACCAGGCCGGGAACCTTGCCATGTTCCGCTTTGATTTTTTTGACTTCCTCTTCAATTTCCCCTAGGATTTCTTCACGGATTTCAGTTCCTTTGATCAGTTTTGCCGTCATTTCAAATCTCCTTTTCAGAAAAAATTAGGTTTTACAACTATTTGAGAATTTTAATAAAATATATTAATATGACAAGGTTAACGCGGCATTTCCATAGCACACTCTTCACTGAATATCAAACATATTTTTGCTTCAACAGCAAACCAAAAAGAGGAAAAAACATTGAAAGCAAATCTGGTTTATATTACGGCATCCAGCGAGAAAGAAGCATTGGACATCGGCAAAACACTGGTTTCAGAAAGATTGGCTGCTTCGGTCAATATTATCAACCCTGTTCGATCACTGTACTGGTGGGAAGGGGAAATACAGGACGAACAGGAAGTGGTTATTGTGGTCAAAACAACGGCAGCGCTCGTTAAAAAACTGACTGAAAGGGTGATATCCATACACAGCTATATTTGCCCCTGTGTTATCAGTCTCCCCATTGAAAAAGGTCATCCGGCCTTTTTAGACTGGATTGAAGCGGTTACCCAATAATGAGATTTTTCAATCCGATCCCTTTTTTTCTGCCTGCCGTCTTTTTCTGAACATCCGCAACGAGAAGATTAAAGCCGCAAGAGCCACGAGAAGCAGAAATGATAAGTTGTATTGAAACAGGATATACCCCATTTTTTCTTTAACCGTTTCCCAGTTGTTCCCCAGTGAATAGCCGATGGCGATCCATATGAGGTTCCATGCACTGGCGCTGATCAGGGCCAGGAGCGCAACCCTGAAAGTGCCCAGCTTCGAAATACCGCCTGCCAACGAAATGATGGAACGGATACCGGGGAAAAATCGGTTGAGCAGGATCAGGAAATAGCCATATTTCCGAAACCATTCCTCAGCCCGAATGATGTTTTCGGCACTGAAAAGCCTGTAATCCCTTTCAATGAAAAATTTTCGTCCCAAGAGATTACCGATCCAGAACAGGGACATAAATCCTGCCAGACTACCCAGGGTCGTGGATACATAAACACCCATGAAGTCCAGTTTGCGGGCGCCCACTAAAAATGCCCCGAAAGCCGTTATGGTATCACCGGGGATGGGCGGGAAAATATTTTCCACAAAAGCGCTCAAACCCAGCAGCAGATAAAGCAGAGAGTTTGGAAGGGTGTCAAAGAGATTAAAAAAGCGATCCAGATAAGACAAGGGGGTCCTTTCAGAAATGTTCGTTTAAAAGCCGCACGTCCCGGCACGGTTTTTTAACGGATTCTATGTTTCGGGGACACAAAATGTCAACGGACTTAATGTTTCCCGGCGTCTGGCATGAAATCTTTTCATTATCCGTTTTTTCAAAATGATAGTTGACTGATTTTATTTCATTTGCTATTCCTCTTCCCACAATATGAGGAGGAACATTTCAGTTATGGCAAAGAAGAAGTTGAGCCGGAAAGAACTTTTGAAAAACACCGATGAATTCCTGACCCTTTCAGGAAAAGTGGCGCTTTATGTGAATGAGCACATGCGCCAGGTAAAATTAGCTGGAATCGGCTTGGCCGTTGTGGCGGTGGTCTATATATCCATCTGGGGTTACATGAAGCATATCAACCAGAAGGGGCAGGCAGCCTATAATGTGGCCTATGACACACTGGTCCAGGGTCTTCAGTCCCAGACCCAGGATTTGGGCAGCGAAGGTGTAAAAGAGTCGGAAGGACTTTTTGAAGCGGTCATCAGCGACTACGGCATGAGCAAGGCTGCTGATCTGGCCCTGGCCCAGGTGGGACATGCGAAGTTCACAAACAAGCAATATGATGACGCCATTGATTATTACGACGAGTTTTCGAGTAAAGCTTCGGGGAATGAGGCTTACGAAACCCTGAACCTTCTTGCACTGGCCGCGTGTCACGAAGCCAAAGGAGAGATGGACAAGGCGGTGGACATTCTGGATGGCATTGTAAAAGCCTCGGATAACCCTTTCCGGGAAAACGCCATGTTGAATCTGGAGCGTGTGTACAGGCTTGACAACCAACCCGAAAAAGCGGACGAGATTTTAAAAACCTTTGCCAAAGAATACGGAAGTTCTCCTTTTATGCCGATGGTCAAAGCCCGAATTTAAACCCCGGAACCCGGTCCCCCCCCTCAAACGCTGTCCCGTTTCCTGGTTTTGTGTCGCTCTCCCTGCAAAACTGCTTCCCATGGGCTGATTCTCCACTTTTGTGCCCTTTTAACCGGCCTTTCTCATATTTTTTTCGACCTTTGATTATTTCCTGAATATGAATTTCCAAACCGGAATCAAGACAACGGGTCTTTTTTCTTGACAGTTTCGGGTTCCTTTATTTATAGTTACGATGTAGCTAAAATATAGCTTTTGAGGAGGAGGGCTTAATATGGTTATCACGGAAATTTTGGCAAGAAACGCCAGTATGTACGGAGATGAGATTGCCCTTGTTGAGCGAGACCCCGGAAAGGGTACGCGGACGACCTTAACATGGAAAGAATTTGATGAGATGGCCAACCGGATCGCCAATGGTTTGCTTGCCAAGGGGGTGAAACGGGGCGATAAAGTCATCCATTTGATGATGAATTGCCTGGAATGGCTCCCCGCTTATTTCGCAATCCTGCGCACCGGCGCCTGGGCGGTACCGCTCAATTTTCGGTTTACGGCCGAGGACATCGCATATTGCGCTGATATTGCTGAAGCCAAAATCATGATTTTCGGCGAAGAGTTCATCGGGCGAATCGATGACATCAAGGAAGACCTGGGGTCCATCAATGATTTCATATTTGTAGGCCCTGAGGAAATAAAGCCCTCCTATGCGGAATCCTTCCTTGATTTTCTCGAGACCGGCTCCACCGATGACCCCGGCAAGGAAATCAATCTCATGGACGAAGCGGCCCTCTATTTCACTTCCGGCACTACCGGAACCCCCAAGCCCATACTTTTGACCCATCGGAACCTTGAATCATCCTGTATCATTGAAAACCGCCACCACAACCAGACCCATGAAGACACATTCTTATGCATTCCGCCCCTGTATCATACCGGGGCTAAAATGCACTGGTTCGGAAGCTTCATCGTGGGTGGTAAAGGTGTTATTTTAAAGGGGATGAAACCGGAGTGGATATTGGAAGCCGTAAGCGAGGAAGAAGCGACCATTGTCTGGTTGCTGGTGCCCTGGGCCCAGGATATCCTCATTGCCATTGAAAACGGGGAGGTCAATTTAAACGACTACAAGCTGGATCAATGGCGGTTAATGCACATCGGTGCGCAACCGGTTCCACCGAGTCTGATCAGGAACTGGAAAAAGGTTTTTCCCGCCCATGACTACGATACCAATTACGGTTTGAGCGAGACTTCGGGGCCGGGCTGCGTTCATTTGGGGATGGAGAACCTTCACAAGGTGGGAGCCATCGGGGTTCCCGGATTTGATTGGGCATGCAGAATCGTCGATTTTAACTTGAAGGATGTGCCGGAGGGGGATCCGGGCGAACTCATGGTCAAGGGGCCTTGTGTCATGAAGGAATATTATAAAAATCCTGAGGCCACCCAGAGCACCCTCATTGATGGATGGTTGCTCACCGGTGATATGGCCCGCTTTGATGAAGACGGGTTTATCTGGCTTGTGGACCGCAAGAAAGATGTGATTATTACCGGCGGCGAAAACATTTTTCCCGTGGAGATTGAAGCGTTCCTCATGGAAAATCAGAAACTGCAGGACGTAGCGGTCATCGGCATACCTGATGAACGTCTGGGCGAAATCGCCGCGGCCGTACTCAAAGTCAAGCCGGGAGCTTCCCTGAGCGAGGAAGAAGCCTTCACTTTTTGTGAAGGACTGCCGCGGTATAAGAGACCCCGCAAGATCATTTTTGATGAAGTCCCCAGAAACCCCACGGGAAAGATCGAAAAACCCAAACTTAGAAAGAAATATGCAGGTATGGTTGAAAGCTTCAAGCTTTAGCCGCTCATTCAACCTCTAACCAGAAACCATTCGGAGGAAAAAATGCACAAATTGCTGACAGACTCACCAGGAGAAAAAATGCTTTTGCTGGGCAACGAGGCCATTGCCCGGGGCGCTTTAGAGGCAGGCGTATCATTTGCCACATGTTATCCGGGTACGCCGTCTTCTGAAATTCCCATGAACTTTTTCGCTATCAGCCAAGAGTCGGATCTCTATTTTGAATACTCCACCAACGAGAAGGTGGCCATGGAAGTGGCTGCGGCCGCGGCTGTTTCAGGGCTCAGGACCATTGTGACCATGAAGCATGTGGGACTCAATGTGGCAGCGGATCCCTTGATGACCCTGGCTTATGTGGGCGTCAAAGGCGGCATGGTGATCATTAACGCGGATGATCCATCGCTCTTTTCCAGCCAGAACGAACAGGATAACCGTTACTTTGCCAGGCTTGCCGGCTTGCCCATGCTGGAACCCACCACCAGCCAGGAAATGAAGGACATGACCCTTACGGCCTTTGAAATGTCCGAAGCGCTGGAACTTCCGGTCATCATCCGGACCACCACGCGGTTGGCCCACGTGAGGGGGGCGGTGGAACTGGGGAACATGAAACCCATCACGAAAAAAGCCACATTTGAGAAAAACCCCTTCCGCTTTGTGACGGTGCCTGCGGTTTCGAGGAATCTCCACAAGGTGCTGCTGGGGAAAATTGAAGAGGCTTCTGAAATTTCCGACGGTGACGCCTACAATGAAGTGATCGGGACCGGGAAATGGGGTATTGTCGCCAATGGCGCCTGTTTCAACTACGTGAAAGATGCGGTTCTGGATTTGGGAATTGGGGATCAGGTTTCCATCCTGAAACTGGTCATGTCATGGCCCCAGCCGGAAACCCTTTGTATCGATTTCATGAAAAAAATGGATAAGGTTCTGGTGGTGGAAGAACTGGAACGCATCAATGAAACCGAACTGAAAGCCATGGCCCAGGAAAACGGCATTACCATCCCCATCAAAGGGAAAGGGGTTGGCGCTTTTTCACGCCTCTACGAATATGATCCCGGCATGGTGCGCCAGACCATTGCCGACTATTTCGG
>JAERTK010000261.1 GCA_016844935.1 Desulfobacteraceae bacterium
CACTAAATCCGGGATCACTGCTCCCGTTCCATTGGGTGACATTATAGCAGAGATATTACCGCAATTATAGGCTTTACCGAATTTTCAAAGAACAGTTGAAAAAGGGAACTTTATTACTTGACTTTCCCCGGATTAACTTCATGGTGGTGTCTACGTTCCCATAAGTGAAAAGGCAGAGCCCAATCCCTATCTCGATGTTTCTGACCGTGAAATCACAACAGTGAATGGTCGAAAACTGACAAAAATTAATCCAGCTTACATGACCCGGCAAATAGGCGAAATTGCATCCAAGAGGAACCAAGTTTGGTTCCATATCACGAGCGCTGATCCCATCCGTCCCGAAAATGTTCCTGATTCCTGGGAGGCCAAGTCCCTCGGTTTGTTCGTAACGGGAGTTCCGGAACATTTTGAGTTCACGGGTTCTTCCAAGGAAACCAGATTGTTTCGTTACATGGCGCCTCTTTGGGTTGAACAGCCATGCCTGAAATGTCACGCCAAACAGGGTTACAAAGAAGGAGATTTGAGGGGGGGCATCAGCGTATCCATTGACGCTGAGCCGATTGTGGCATCAAGAGCCAGGGAAGTTCGTTATTTAATTATATCCTGAATTGGTAGATGCACCCTGAAACAAAATGAAGGCCACATATTTTTCATTGAGGAAAAACCTGATGAGATTTAAAAGCGGGCAAAGTTGGCGTTTGACGATCCGTCCATGGTAATTCTCAACAATGGAGAGGGAATTAACTACGTGGTTCATAGCGAAACAGCATCGGTGGAAAATTCGGGCCAGGAAAATACTGTCGCCATATTACAGGAAGCTGTTGACAACCGGGTGTTATGGGCGGGCAGTGCGCCTTCGACGTTTTCAGAGGTGACAACGGCTCAGATACTGGCAGATTACTGGGATGCCATGTTTTCCGCTGTGCCGCCCAATGCGTTCATGTTTGGGATTACGGGCGATGGGGAAATGAAAGCCTATGCAATAACCCTTGACAGTATGGAATATTCGAGGGAAGGCATGACAATTGCGTATTCAGCAAGCACCCTTGAAAATGATCCCATAGAAAATGTAACCTTTAACTCGGTAACCCTGGTCATTGACAGCCAGGAGACCGCAATCACAACTCAATTCGACAATCAGATCCTGGCCGCCGATGGCGGCCCGTGCAGCCCCTGGACAAAAGACACCGTGACCGTTTTTCTGCCGGGGCAGGACCCGGGCGGCATACAACTGGCCCCCGACTCCAAAAGCGCTCCCTATCAGCTCAGCACGGGAGGCATCACCGGTGCCGGCATCCAGGTGAATTTCTGGTACTGGTGCCAGGAGCCCGATGTGCCGGTGGGTCCGGCCAGCGGAAGCAAGCCACAGAACCCGGACAACTCGGGAGGACAGTTCATATTTGCGGCAGACTGTTCGTTCGAGCAGAAACCCGCTGTGTTTGGAAAGGGTATTGAGACCTATAAGATAGCCGATGTCACATCCGCCATGGTGGACGGGGTCTGTGTGGTTACCATCAATAAAAACCGGTACACCGGATGCGTGACCCCGAACTGCTGTTCTCCGGAGGGCGGCGGGGCATGCCCGGATGTTACGCCAAGAGAATACACGTGCTCCGATCCGCCGTAATTGCAATCGAGCGGGAAGCCCGGATTTCCAGGACCCGTGGTCATTCCGATTTTTTTCATTCCACCAGAAACGCTGAGGAAGGAGACTTTTATTGTCGCTCTCGCCTGTAAGCCAGGGACCAAAGGTATACGGCATTCAGGAGCTCACCGAAGAAATACGGGATCTCCTGGAGGGGAATCTTGATTTTGTATGGGTTGAAGGGGAGATATCCAACTTCAGCGCACCCAGATCCGGCCATTATTATATGGTGCTCAAAGATGAAAACGCTCAGATCCGGGCGGTCATGTTTCGTCTTCAGGCACGATATTTGAAATTCCTGCCGGAGAACGGCACCAAGGTGGTTGCCCAGGGCCGGGTGGGTGTGTATGCCCCCAGGGGGGAATACCAGCTGATCCTGGACTATCTGGAGCCCATTGGTGTGGGGGCGCTGGCCCTGGCGTTTGAACAGGTCAAAAACAAACTGGCAAAACAGGGCGTTTTCGATCAGGCGGTCAAAAAACCCCTTCCCTTTCTGCCCAAACGGATCGCCTTGATCACATCGCCCACGGGTGCCGCGGTTCGGGATTTCCTGAATGTGATTCACCGCCGTTTTGCCAATCTGGAAATCAGTGTCTTCCCCGTCCGGGTTCAAGGGGAGCAGGCCTGTGGAGAGATGGTTGAAGCCCTTGAGATTGTGAATCGTGACCTCAATGTGGATGTGATTGTTTTGACCCGGGGTGGCGGTTCCCTGGAGGATTTGTGGGCTTTTAACGAGGAAGAATTGGCCCTCGCCGTCAGGCGCTCCCGCATACCGGTGGTATCGGCTGTGGGGCATGAAATCGATCTAACCATTTGTGATCTGGCATCCGATTTCAGAGCACCCACCCCTTCGGCCGCAGCCGAGTTGATGGTCGCTGAAAAAGAAGCCCTTTCAAAGCGCCTTAATGATTTTCAGGATCGATTGGTCGCGATTATGGGGCATCGTCAAAGCCATCACCGGGAGGTTCTGGAAAAACTGAAAAACCGCCTTCGGGACCCGAGAAAACGTCTTGCCGATGCCTGGATCCGCCTGGATGAATTACAACAGAGAATGGCCCGGTTGATGCGATTGACACTTCATAACCGCCGTATGGTTCTGGATACAAAACAAAATGCCTTGCAGATTCATTCACCCCAGAACATGATAATTTCCCGAAGGCAAAATCTTGAGTTTCAAATGACTTCCCTTATCCGGACCATGGAGACCAGACTCCGGGGGGCTCAAATGCGTCTCATCCTGCTTGAAAAGGGATTGCGGGATCTGAATCCCATGGCCATTTTGAACAGGGGGTACAGCATTGCCCTTCACCTGCCGGAGAAACGGGTTTTAAGGGAAGCTTCGGGTGTGCACCAGGGTGATCAGGTCATGGTTTTGCTGGGAGAAGGACGGTTAAGGTGCCGGGTGGAAAAGGCCGAACCGGATTCAAGACTTTCCATTCCGGACAAAGCCTGAATATTTGGATCCTGTCGTTTTGAAAAAAGGGCTGTCATGGTTCCGTATCATGATGGGGTGATGTGACACTGAACTTTCCCCCGGATGCATTGTTTATGTAGTCCACCGTAATCGGCCGAAAGCGAAACAAGAGCTCTTTGTCGATTACATAGAAAACCCCTTCCACTTCAAAGGTTTCGTCATTTCGGCGGGCAGAATCGAACAGCATCCCCAAATGGGGGCCGATACATCCCCCGGCCATGGTAACGCGGATGGGTGAAGGGCTTCCCTCTCGTTCAACAATTTCCCGGATGATTTTCCTGGCTGTTTTTGTAATATCAAGCATTGCGTCGGGTTTGTCGCAGCATATGGTCAGAACAATATTTTCCAATCTTGAATCGAATAAGACATACCCCAAAACTGAACATGAGACCATAGAATATTTTTGACAATATAAAACAGCTGATGCTATGGATGTTCATATAATGGAAACACTACGCTGGACCAGAACCCATTGTGCCAGAATGGATCACGGGGGTTGCGCCATTCTGGTGGGGACCGAAAATAACCGGATTGTTAAAATAAAGGGAGACCCAGACGGGTTTCTCAACAAGGGCTACGTCTGTCCCAAGGGATTGGCGTCCTGGGAGCGTCTCACCCATCCTGATCGCTTGAAACATCCGCTCAAGCGAAAAGGAAAAAGGGGTGGGGGAGAATGGGAAAAAATTTCCTGGGAACAGGCCATCCGGACCATCAGCAATAATTTCCTGAAAATCAAAGAACAGTACGGCGCCAAAGGCGTTGCATTTTGTCAGGGTATGCCCAAGGGGATGGAACATTTTGCGCTGATTCGGCTTGCCAACCTGTTTGGGTCTCCCAATGTGGTGGCGGTGCAGGATGTCTGTCATGCGCCCCGGGAAGTGACCGGAATGCATACCTGTGGCTTTTATCCCGTGACGGATTTTCACCACCGGAGCAAAACCGTGCTGGTGTGGGGCAGCAACCCCACTCACACCCATGAAGAAGGGGAAATCTGCAGTCTGCTGCTGGAGCAACTGAAACTCGGCACCCGGTTGATCGTCATTGATCCCAGAAAAACCGATCTGGCCAAAAGGGCGCAATTCTGGCTTCAGCCCCGTCCTGCAACGGACCACTTCCTGGCCCTTTCATTCTTGAATGTGATGATTGAAGAGAATCTCTTTGACAGGATTTTTGTGGAAACCTGGACCCACGGGTTTGAAGATCTGGCAGCCCATGTCAAGGATTTCACCCCCGAAAAAGTGGCCGACATCACCTGGGTCGAACCGGATCTCATTCGAAAAGCCGCACGGCTCTATGCCGAAGCCACCCCTGCCGCCATCCACTGGGGAAACGCCCTGGAGCAGAACCGCCATACCTTTGAGGCTCTACGGGCCATCACCTGCATCATGGCCCTGTGCGGCAATCTGGATATTCCCGGTGGCAACATTCAGGCCAATGAACCCAAAATGCTACCCCTGGGGAAGTATGTGCGGGCCGATCTCTTGCCCAACAAATGGAAAGAGATGATTCATGCGGCCCACGGGACCATCCCCAGGCTCATGACTGTTCCGCCGGCCTTTTTCAGAAAAGCCGTTCTGGAAGAGTATCCTTATCCGGTGAAAGGCGCCTACGTCCAGTGTGCAAACCCTGTTATGGCCTATGCCGACACCCATCAGACCGTTGCGGCGCTATCACGTCTCGATTTCCTGGCGGTCAGCGATCTTTTCATGACGCCCACTGCTTCTCTTGCGGACATTGTACTCCCCGCCGCCACTCATTTTGAATTTGACGACATGGGGCACTATGGCCTGGGGCACGGTTATGTCCTGGCAAGACCGAAAGTGGTTGACCCGCCCGTAGATTGTCGACCCGATATTCAGATTATAAATGATTTGGGATTGGCCATGACATCGACGGAGCACTGGTTTAGGGATTATCATGAGCTTATTGAAATGGTGGTGAAACCGAGTGGCCTGACTTTCGAAGCCTTTTCTGAGCGGGGATACCTGAAAGGGAAAGATCAGTTTAAAAAATATGAAGCCAAAGGATTCAGGACCCCCACAAAAAAGGTGGAGTTACGCCTGAGCACGGCTGAAAAATTCAAGCTTCATGCTTTACCGGAAGCTTTGGATCTTCCTCTGGACGATCCGGACTATCCGCTGATTTTGACTAGTTCTAAAGATCGGTTTTATCTCCATTCCGCCTACCGATGGGTGAAACCATTGCGGGAAAAAAGCCCCGAACCCATGGTGGAAATTCATCCCGAAACCGCAGTTGATTTCGGTATTCAAGAGGGCGACGCTGTCATGATTGAAACCCCGGCGGGCCATATCCGTCAGAGGGCACGGCTGACCCCCCATATTCACCCCCGGGTGATCAGTGCCGCCTATGGCTGGTGGTTTCCGGAAGAGGATATTGTGGAAAAGGATAATTGGACCCGGGCCAATTTTAACATGCTCACCACCACCAATAACCTGGGCCGGGAATTCGGCACCCCCAACCTCAAAGGGATCGGCTGTCGGATAAGTTTGGCAGTTCCTTTACCGGATGCCATTGAATTAGACGATGAAGACCAAAAAAAGGGTTGACCGAGGAGGAAAGGTTCATCGCGGATTGGCGTGAATTTGTCATGTTTGGTTTATATCCCGAAGGGATGTGGGCATATAGCCGGTGGTTTTAACCACCGGTAGGATAAATTCATGAATGAGTCCTGAAAGGACGACGTGGAAGAATACGCCGTCCTTTCAGGACTGGAAAATTTTGATCTTTATTCCGGTGGTTAAAACCACCGGCTATACGACTTTACCCCTCCGGGGTAGTTTTTACGTTAATCCGCGTATACTCTACACAAAAGAACCATGCGTATTGGTGTTACAGAAAGATTCTGAAATTAATCCGATCCATGTGGTATGGGGAATCCCCAAAGGCGCCAGGTCGCCAGGTGTTTTGGTTACCGCATACAGACCAAACCCAGAAAAATGGTCTAGTGATTTCATGAGGAGGATGCCATGAGAAAGAGACAACACAAAAAATTAGTACATGAAGGACAATATGTGGCCGAAGTTGAAATCGAACTTATCGATTCTGATGAAGGGTGGTCACCTTATTTGTCAGTTGAGGATGCATTGAAACTTGATGAGGTTCGAGATGCTCTTCGTAGAGGGCGTTTACGCAAAGCAGGCCGACTTGCTCGCGTTTTTACTTTGACACCTCTCGCACTTGATGTCACCGAAGGATCGAACGCTTTATCTGACCGCCCGATTTGAGGTTGTAGACAGAATACATCCGTAGAGCATAGTCAGAGAGCACGGGTTCTCCCCGATTAAGCATCATTGCCTTCCCGAACCCCATACGAGTTTCACAACAATTACTCACGTAACATTTGCTTATGAGCCGAATATCGTTTATAATCGCCTCATTTCCTGAGCCGATAAGCAATCAATATGACGCATCCAAAACAATATATCTGGCAATGGCCTTCATGGCCGGGGTTTCGGTGGGACCATGCAGCCCTGGAATTCTATCTCTCTTCAAAATTTTTGCTTGCCATTTTCTTGATCCAATTCTAGTTTTTGCCTGTGTATTTCTTTATCTATGCCACATGGCAAATCATGATTTCCAGGTTTCCGGCGCTTTGCCTTCATTCCTGCCCCAGGAGGCTGTCCGAGAATAGCAATTTTGTTCAAAATTAAGGAATACTTGAAAAAATAACCACAGACATATAGTTGATATTCCTAGGATTATTTTTTTGATTATGACGAAGAGTTTGGGCAAAAGGGCATTCTCGGACAACCTCCTAGTGAAGGGGGTTAGGGAATGCTGACCTATGAAAACAAAATCCGTTTGACATGAGCCGTAAATCTATGGTGTTATCTGTCTTTATTTTCAGGGTGTTTTTTGCAGTTAACCATTATGGAAAAAGGAGGGAACATGAAACGAGAAAACCGGTTTGGTAGTTTTTGTGTCCTGTTATTGATTGCGGCGGTGTTTTGCCTGTGGGGCGGTGTGGGGGTTAAGGCCCATGCTGCTCAGGAAATATCCGCCTGCGCTGCTGACAAGCAGATCAATAAAGAAATTTCTCCCGAGGCCCAATTGGTTACCCTTGGCTGCTTTTTCAAGAAATGGGAAGGTGTCAATACACTCCATTTCAAGGTTTCCCTCAAGAATGTGAGTGATATACCCCAGCGTTTCAGGGTCAATATCTTTTTGGACAATGGTAAGGCCGTGGGCGGTCTGCTTCCGAGGAAAACCAAAAAGGGGTTGGTAAAACCGGGAAAGACCGTATCCTTTGTTTATCCGGTTAAAAATATGCTCAGCAATCCCAAATCCATCGACATCCGGATTACCACCATGGGGAAATAGCACCTTTTAGGAAAGGGAGGTTCACATGAAAATGAAAAAACTCAGTATCTTGTTGGCTCTTTTTGGGATTTTTCTCCTGGTGTTTGCCGCACCGGCTGCTTCAAAAACCGTGTTCCTGGGTATCGGTACCGGCGGTACCGGTGGGATTTACTATCCTTATGGCGGTGGCGTGGCGGAAATCTGGTCCAAGTATGTGCCCGGCGTCAGAGCGGTGGCTGAGGTGACAGGGGCCAGTGTGGAAAACGTCAAACTGGCATCCAAAGGTGAAACCGTCGTCGGAGAAGTCATGGGTGATGTGGCCGTGGCCGGCTACAAAGGGATCAGCAAATTCAAGGGGAAAAAGCAGAAGATTTTGTCCATGGCCATTATGTACCCCAACCTGCTTCAGATGGTAACCCTCAAGGATAGTGGCATCACCAACGTGGAGCAGGTGAAGGGAAAGACCATCAGCACCGGCAGTCCGGGAAGCGGCACCAACTTCATGGCCGAGGAGGTGTACAAAGCCTTGGGCGTTCCCAAAGACGCCTATAAAGACTCCCGACTTTCCTTTACGGAGAGTTCCAACGCCCTTCGAGACGGCATGATTCAGATGGGTACCTGGTGCGTAGGCCCCGGTACCAGTTCAATCTTGGACCTGTCCACCACACACGACGTTCGGATCTTACCCTTTACACCCGAACAGACGAAAAAAATCCTCGCCTCAAACAAGACTTACTCCGCCATCGAGCTGTCGGGTGGTGTGTACCGGGGGGTGGATAAACCCGTCCCCACCATCGGCGTCTGGAACGTGATGATCTGCCAGAAATCCCTGGATACGGAACTCGTGTACAAACTGGTAAAGGCCCTGTTTGAGCACAACGACGCGCTGGTCAAGATTCACCCGTCCGCAGCCTACACCACGCCTGAAAACACTGTGAAGTACTCCCCCATACCGCTCCATCCGGGTACCATCAAATACCTGAAGGAAAAGGGGATCAAGGTGCCGGCCAAGCTGATTCCATAGGCACCTGGGAAAAGGTATGAAAAAGCCGCTGCGCTTCGCGCTGTGGGGCGCCGTGGTCGCATTCAGTTTGCTCCTTTGGGTCGCCTGGCTTCTGCCGGGCGGCCTGGAGTTGCGCATCATCCCTGTGGATAAAGGGGACCCCCTGCTGGTTTTGCCCCTGGATGCCGGAGAGCCGTTTACGCTTCACTACATGCATTCCGTGGAAAATGCGCCCATTTGGGAAATCCACAGTGTGGACAGTGAGGGGCGGATCTACATTGAAGAAGAGCGCTACCTGAAATTCGGGGCCGGCATGGGCCGCATGCCGGGTGTGGGGCGCATGGTGCGACGGGGCCCCCATGAAGTCATCGAGAACATGCATATGCCCACGGGCGATTTTGTGCTGCGCATCGGGAGTCCCGGCGTTGACCATACTGTTTTGTGGCGAGGGAAAGAGACGAATCTCTCCAGCGTGGCGCCTCATGAGGCCGTTCAGTTCAGTGGTCAACCGGTGAGCCTGCTCTACCGCATTTTTCGAGTGCTTTTTCCCCACAGAGCGACACCATAACAGAAAAGGTTTCACGCAAAGGCGCGAAGATTTTTTGTGTTCCTCAAACGGGAGGCGTTTATGACGGAACAAAAGGAAACTGCATCTTCCTCCTTCATGGATAGGGGTATTGTCGGCGCCGTCGCTGTGATCGGTGTGGGGCTGAGCCTGTTTCAACTGTACACGGCCGGTATCGTCGCCATGACCGCCATGCGGCACAGGGCTGTTTTTTTAAGCAGCATCCTGGTGCTGGCCTTTTTGACCCGGCCCTTGCTCAAAAACAGGCACCACAAAGCATATGGGGTCTGCCGTTGGGTGGATCTGCTGCTGTGTGGCCTGAGTGTGGCGGTAGGCGCCTACATTTTTATCGACTTGACCGGCATCTTTGACCGGCAGGGGGACTGGAGCCAGTGGGACATCGCCACGGGTATTACGCTGATTCTGCTGGTCCTGGAAGCCACCCGCCGGGTCATCGGACTGAACCTTACCTGCATTGCATTGGGCTTCCTCTGTTTTGGCTATTATGGCCCGTACATACCGGATATTCTCGTCCACAAAGGGTATTCCATCGAACGGATGGCCACCACCCTGTCCCTGACCACCGAAGGAATTTTCGGGTTGCCAATCGGGGTTGCTGCCACCTTTGTGTTTATTTTCATCCTGTTCGGATCATTTTTGGAAAAAACCGGCGCGGGCAGCTTTTTCATCGACATGGCCTATTCCATTACGGGACGGTTTTCAGGGGGACCGGCCAAAACCGCCGTGGTAGCCAGCGGATTCATGGGCTCCGTTGCCGGGAGTGCCGTGGCCAATGTGGTGGCCACCGGATCTTTTACCATTCCCATGATGAAAAAAATCGGCTATCGCCCCCATGTGGCCGCAGCGGTGGAAGCGGCGGCTTCCACCGGGGGACAGCTCATGCCCCCCATCATGGGGGCCGGCGCATTTCTCATGGCGGAGTTCACCCAGACCCCTTACCTTGAAATCGTCAAAATCGCCTTTATCCCCGCAGTGCTTTATTTCTTTTCCGTAATCCTTTTTGTCCATCTGGAGGCCCAGAAGGCCGGTATATGGGGTCTTCCCAAGGAGATGCTGCCCAACTTTCTGAAAACCCTCAAAACGGGCATCCATTTCATCCTCCCCGTGGGCATCCTTATAACGGCTCTATTCATGAACTACAGCCCCATGATGGCAGGATTCGTTGCCATCATCGCACTTTACGTCACGGCGCTCTTTCGAAAGTCGTCCCGGATTTCATTTTTGACCCTTCTCAAAACCCTGGAGGATGGCGCCAAAAACGCCGTGGTGGTGGCCGTGGCCTGTGCCGCCGCCGGCATCATTGTTGGCGTGGTTAATCTGACGGGGACAGGACTCCGTTTTTCTTCCCTGGTGGTCTCCCTTTCCGGAGGGATTCCGCTATTGGCGCTGGCCCTGGTGGCTGTGACATCCTTGCTGCTGGGAATGGGACTCCCCGTGACCGCCTCTTACATCGTCCTGGTCATTCTTGCCGGACCGGGGTTGATGGATCTGGGAATTCCGCTTCTGACGGCCCATATGATCGTTTTCTGGTATAGCCAGGACGCTAATATCACGCCGCCGGTGGCCCTGGAATCCTTTGCCGCCTCCGGCATTGCCGGATCCAAACCCATGAAAACGGCCTTCACCTCCTGGAAGCTGGCCAAGGGGCTCTACATCCTGCCCATTGTCATGGCCTATCATCCCCTCCTTCTGAACGGTCCCACCGGGGAAGTGGTCCAGACCGTGATCTTCTGCACCCTGGCCATCATTGCCTTCGTGGTGTGCATGGAACGTTATTGCCTGGTTCACCTCAGTTGGGTTGAAACCATCCTCTTCGGCGGATCGGGAACCCTCCTCATCTGGGTGGGTGACACATGGAACTATACAGGACTTGTCATTTTCCTGCTTCTTGCGGCATACCAGGTTATCCGATACAAAAAACAACCCCCCAGAAAAAAAACTGCGCCGCCAGGAGGATTCCATGAAAGCGCTGAACACATTTGAACTGATGGAAAAACGGGAAATTGGAGAACTGAAAACCGAAGCCCGTCTGTATCGTCACCGAAAAACAGGGGCTGAGATTCTTTCCATGATCAGTGATGACGAAAACAAAGTCTTCGGCATCACCTTTCGCACACCTCCCTTTGACTCCACGGGCGTGGCCCATATCCTGGAGCATTCGGTCCTTTGCGGATCTAAAAAGTATCCCGTCAAAGAACCCTTTGTGGAGCTTTTGAAAGGGTCCCTCCAGACCTTCTTGAACGCTTTTACCTACCCGGACAAAACCTGTTACCCCGTGGCCAGCCAGAACCTTCAGGATTTTTACAACCTCATGGATGTCTATCTGGATGCGGTGTTCTACCCCAGGATCACCCCCGCTATTTTTGAGCAGGAAGGGTGGCATTTTGAACTGGAGAAAAATGAGGCCGAAATGGTGTTCAAAGGGGTGGTATTTAACGAAATGAAAGGGGCCTATTCTTCACCGGATAGTGTGCTTTCAGAATATTCCCTTCAGTCCCTGTTTCCGGACAATGCCTATGGATTGGATTCGGGTGGCGATCCCAAACAGATTCCCAATCTCACCTATGAGCAGTTTCATGCCTTTCATGAACGATACTACCATCCGTCCAACGCACGCATCTTTTTTTATGGCAACGATGATCCCGAAGAACGCCTGAACCGGTTGGAAGCGGTGCTCAAAGACTTTGAACCCCTTTCCGTGGATTCCAATGTGGATCTCCAATTGCCATTTGATGAACCGAAAAAACGGGTTCGGCCCTACATGGTGGGTGAAGACGATGAAACAGCCGCCAAGGGAATGATCTCCGTAAACTGGATGCTGGGTGAGACAAAAGATGTGGATACCAATTACGCCCTGCGCATCCTGGAGTACATTCTGCTGGGCATGCCCGCCTCTCCCCTAAGGAAAGCGCTCATTGATTCAGGTTTAGGGGAAGATCTGACAGGCGGCGGCCTGGAAACCGAATTGCGGCAGATGTGCTTTTCCACCGGGCTCAAGGGGATTGAACCGGATAATGCCCAAAAAGTTGAAGATCTCATTTTGGAGACCCTGGGGACCCTTTCCCGGTCGGGTATCGATCCCCATACGGTGGAAGCGGCGCTGAACACCATTGAATTCCGCCTGCGGGAAAACAATACGGGCAGCTTCCCCCGCGGCCTTTCCCTGATGCTCAGGTCCCTCACCACCTGGCTTTACGGGGAGGACCCCCTGGCCATGGTGGCCTTTGAAGCCCCCCTTGAACGGGTCAAAAAGAAAATTGTCGAGAGCCCCTCCTATTTTGCGGAACTGATTGATGGGACATTCTTATCCAACCCCCATCGGACCACCCTGATTCTGGAACCCGATTCAAATCTCAGGAAACGGGAGACGGAAGCGGAAAAAGAGCGGCTGAAAAAAGCACGCGCGAGTATGGATGAAACAGGGATCAAAGCGGTTCAAGATAACACCCGGGAACTGAAAAAACTCCAGGAAACGCCCGACTCTCCCGAGGCCCTGGCCGCCATTCCAATGCTGAGCCGGGAAGATCTGGAACCACACAACAAGACCATCCCCCTGACTGAAATGGCTGAAAACGGTATCCCCATTCTCTACCACGACCTGTTCACCAATGGCATTGTTTATATGGATCTGGGCCTCAATCTCCAAAATCTGCCTCCTGAGTACCTGCCCTATGTCCCGCTCCTAGGTCGCGCCTTCGTGGAGATGGGTACGGAAACGGAAGATTTTGTAACACTCTCCCAACGCATCAGCCGGAAAACAGGGGGAATCCATCCCCAGGCCTTTACATCCGGCCTGCAAGGATCCGAAGGGACAGCCGCCTGGCTGTTTCTTTGCGGAAAAACCATGGCAACCCGGGTTGAGGACCTGATCCATATTTTCGAGGACGTACTCCTTACGGTGAAGCTGGACAACCGGGATCGCTTCAGGCAGATGGTGATGGAGGAGAAAGCCCGGGTAGAGCAAAAGCTCATCCCCGCGGGCCACCAGATGGTGAACCTGCGGTTGAAATCCCATTTTTCCCAGTCCCACTGGGCCGCAGAGCAGATGGGCGGCATCAGCTATCTCTTTTTTGTGAGACAGCTGGCGCTGGATGTGGAAAAGAATTGGCCCAAAGTCCTCGCCATTTTGAAAGACATTCATGGCATACTGTTGAACCGGAAGGCGGCTCTGGCCAATGTCACTGTGGACGCTTTGGGATGGCGTCTTGTTGAGCCACCATTGCGGAAATTGTTGTGCACCCTCCCTGCTGCTGAATCCGAACCCTTGAAGAATGACTGGCCCTCCCAAAATGATCCCGTTTTTGAGGGGATGACCATTCCCTCGCAGGTCAACTACGTGGGCAAAGGAGCGGATCTCTCTGAATTGGGATATGGATTTCACGGATCGGCCCTGGCCATTACCCGTTATGTGCGCAATGCATGGTTGTGGGACCGAGTTCGTGTGCAGGGAGGCGCCTATGGGGCTTTCTGCCTGCTGGACCGTATTTCCGGCATGTTGACCTTTGTTTCTTATCGGGACCCTAACCTGGCGAAAACGCTGGACATTTTTGATCATTCCGCGCGTTTCCTGGAAGAAGAAACCCTCACGGATGAAGAATTGACCAAAAGCATCATTGGCGCCGTCGGGGATCTGGACGGCCACATGCTGCCCGATGCCAAAGGCTTTGTTTCCATGGTTCGATATCTGACAAACGATACGGAAATTTTAAGGCAGCAAATGCGGGAAGAACTTCTGGGAACCACAGTCGATGATTTCAAGGCCATGGGCCGGGTTTTGAGGGATGTGGCGGAAAAGGGCGTTGTCAAAGTGCTGGGGTCTTCAAGTGCCATGGAAGCGGTGGACAAAGAACGGCCAGGCTGGCTCAACCGTTTGAAAGTGCTCTAAAACGGGTCAGTGCACCTGGGTCAACCGTCCGTAATCCATTGAAAGAATGCGGTCGGCTATTTGGCGAAGCCAGGTGAGTTGATGGCTGATGATGATCAACGTGGTGCCCCACCGGTTTCGTGCATCCAGGGCGGCGTGCAGAATGAGCTCGGAGCTTTCCCGGTCTACACTGGCCGTTGGTTCATCCAGCAATAACACTTTGGGCTTAAGGACCAGCCGGGCGGCCAGGGCAACCCGCTGTGCCTCACCACCTGAGAGTTCCCGCCAGGATCGGTGGGAAAACCGGGTAGGGTCCAGACCGACCTTTAAAAGGGCCCGGTTTACCGGATGTACGGTATCGGAGATACCGCGAAGTTTCAACCCATAGGAAACGTTGGCCTGTACGGATCTCTTCAGCAGATAGGGCTCCTGGCTCAGCATGGTCACCTGGCGACGAAGGTCCAGCGGAACCTTGGAAAACGGTCGTCCCTGAAAAGTCACCCGGCCTGTAGCTGGCGTTTCCAAAAAGGCCAAAATCCTCATCAAGGTGCTTTTGCCCGAACCATTGGGTCCGATCAGGCCGGTGATGGTCCTGATTTCGATGTCCAGGCGGTCCACATCCAAAGCCGTACGATTCCCATATATCTGGGTCAGATTTTCCAGTTGATAGAGTCGTTCGTTCATTGTCCTGATAACCGTTTCAAACCGGACATGGTCAAATTAACCAGCAATGCCAGGGTAATCAGAATCAAACCCAGCGCGATCCCCATGGCAAACTGCCCCTTGCCCGTTTCCAGGGCAATGGCTGTTGTGATGGTCCGGGTATGCCATTTAATGTTGCCGCCGACCATCATGGAAATGCCCACTTCGGATACAATCCGGCCGTATGCGGCCGCGCCCGCCAAGGCCAGAGCAAACCGGGCTTCCCAAAGTGACGTCAGCAATAGTTGACGCGGGTCAGTCCCCAGGGTGAGTAAAGTTTGTTTGAGACGGTAGTCAAGGTTTTCCACAGCCGTTGCCGTCATGGCCACCACGATGGGAAGGCCCAGAATAGTCTGGCCGATGGCCATCCCGGGGATGGTAAACAATAGCTCCAAACCTCCCAATGGCCCCCGGTGGCTCATGAAGGCGTAACAAAGAAGTCCAATAACCACCGTGGGCAGGGACAACAACGTATCAACGATAACCCGAATGAATCGCCGTCCGGGGAAATGGGCGTAACCCAGGCAGAATCCAAGGGGCGCACCAATGACCATGCTGGCCCCCACGGAAAGGCTGGAAGCAAGAACAGTGGTTTTCACCGCGGAATAGGTTTCCGGATCTCCTTGAAAGAGAAGCTCAAAAGCGTGAATCAGCCCACTCAGGATATAGTCCATGGGTCAAAAAATGCTTGTCAAAAAAGTTGAATGTTTCGCTACCTGGCGTTGGGAATATACAGTTTTTTATTTAACAATTTGAAGTTTCCGATGAGGTTTTGAATTTTCTTCGAGGTCATCCAGTCGGTGAACTTCTTGGCCAGTTTGTATTGCGCATTCTTACAAGTACCCGGATTGACGGCAATAATGCTGTACTGATTAAACAGTGCGGGATCATTTTCCACCAGAACCTTCAAGGGTGGATTGCCACCGTGATTGTCGGCGAATTTGATGAAGGTCCCCCGGTCGGTCATGGTGTAGCCACCCTTCTCGGTGGCCACGCTGATGGTTGCAATCATGCCCTGTCCTGTCTGGACATACCATTTTTCTTTGTCCGGCACCGCTAAGCCGGCTTCCTTCCACAGGAAAATCTCCTTTTTGTTGGTGCCGGAATTGTCCCCACGGCTCACAAAAGCCGCTTTTCCGGCTCCCAGTTTCCGGATGGCCTCGAGTACGGACGAGTCTTTGAGTCCCGCCGGATCATTTTCAGGACCGATGATGACAAAGTCGTTATACATCACCTGGGTTCGGTCTTTGCCGAAGCCGTCGGCCACATATTTTTTTTCCGCCGCCGGCGCATGCACCAGCAGGACATCCACGTCGCAGTTTTTGCCCATCTCCAGGGCCTTCCCCGTCCCGATGGCGGTCCATTTCAACTCAATCCCTGTGTCCTTCTTGAGTTCAGGGGCCAGAATGTCCATAAGACCTGTGTTGTCGGTACTGGTCGTCGTGGCCAGCATCAGGCTGTCGGCCGCCGAGCCGCTCAGAGGTCCGGTCATCCACAGCACCATAGCCATCACCCCAAGAAATACAGATTTCTTTGCCATATTCTTCCATCTCCTTTATTTTCCATCATGGGTTCTCTCTCACAGCAGTGACCATATTTTTTCGCAAATAGTCTTTCAGGTCCTCAATGGCAAAAAGTAAGTATCTCCCGCACAAGGCCGACAATACACCCGGCTGTCGGATAGGATTTCCTTTCCGTCACGAACCGTTTCGCCACATTTTTCGCAAACGACCTTGCGTTTGGTAGGGCCGGGCATGTCCAGGTTTTGAAGGTCTATTTTCACTTCCTCAATCTTGAACAGCTCGGATGTGGGCATCATACCGTAAGCATGAAGCTGACGTTCCCGAATGTCCAGGATGTGGGGGGCATACTTTTTCGCCAGATCGCGGGAGTTTTCGGTGGCGCTGATGCGGTAAGCCTGCCGGGTCTCAAGGTTGAAAAAAGATGCGGCCATAATGCCGTTATCCACAAATTTAAGGGACCTGCGCCCCAGCTTCACACCGGTGGTCACAGCTATGGCGTCGCTTGCGCATCGATCGATTTCCACGAAAACAATGAGCTTATTGATATCTTTAAAGGGGTCCTCGATACCGATCAAACGGCAGCCCAGCATGGCCATGCGGACGCCAATGACCTGGCCGGGGCAGAGATGGCCGTGATGTTCAACGGAACGGGCCAGTAATGTTTCAAAGTCTTCCATCTTTTTCCCTGTATTTCAAACACCGAATTCAAAGCGACCAGGGTTAGATCTAGCATATAGCTTAAAAACCGGCAACCGGAAAGACGATGGTTGTTCAGCATAAAGTTTCTTTCGTTGTTGACATATCCTACCCCTTTTTGTATTCTAACCCCCTAGAAAATATTATAATATCAGGAAATCGTGATTGTCCTGCCTGGCGTAATTTTCTCCAGAAAGTATTGATTAATTGAACCGTAATGGTGAAATGTGAACCTGTTAACTCCATGAAAGGAACATGAATTGTTATGAGACTCCATGAATATGAAGGGGCGGATATTTTTGAAAGCATGAAGATCCCGGTGCCGAGACGGGGTGTTGCGGAATCGGTGGAAGACGCTGCGCGGATTGCGGGAGAAATCGGATACCCCGTGATTCTCAAAGCCCAGGTGCTGGTGGGTGGGCGCGGTTTGGCCGGGGGAATTAAAACTGCCGAAACGCCTGAAGAGCTGGAAGATCTGGCGGGTGAGCTCTTCGGAAAAGAGATTAAAGGGCTCAAAGTGCGCAAGATCCTGGTGAGTGAAAAGGCGGATATTGCACAGGAATTGTATATCGGTATCACCATTGACGGGTATTCGGGAAAACCGGTGATGGTGGCCAGCACTGAGGGTGGTGTGCATATAGAAGCGGTGGCGGAAAACGCCCCGGATAAGATCTCCTCCTTTCACGTGAACCCCGAATTCGGTCTTTATCCCTATCATGCACGTAACATTTTCAGGAAACTGGGCCTGTCTCAGCGTACCCTCATTGCATGTGCCGATGTGGCGGTCAAACTGTATAGAATTTTCGATCGGCTTGAAGCGCTTCAGGTGGAAATCAATCCACTGGCGGTGCTGGCCAATGGTGGTGTGCTGGCTGTGGACTCCGTCCTTGAAATTGACAATTCCGCCCTATCCAGGATCAAGCATCCCCTTCCCGATTACTGGCAACGCATTGAAAACTCCCTGGAGCGGAAAGGCAAGGAAATCGGCGTAACCTATGTGGACCTGGACGGGGAAATCGGCTTGATCAGCTCGGGAGCGGGCCTGGGCATGGCCAGCATGGACATTATCGGAAAGACCCTTAAACCGGCCAATTTCCTGGAGACGGGCGGCGGCATTACCGCTGAACTGCTCTATAAATGCATGGATCTGGTTACCACCAAAAAAGGGATCAAAGGTCTGTTGATTAATATCTACGGCGGTATCAATCCCATTCACGAAGGCGCCAAAGGGGTGGTACAATTCATCAAGGAAAACAATCTGGAAATTCCCGTTGTGGCTAAGGCCCTCGGGAACCGGCAGGAGGAGACATGGGAGATCCTCCGCTCAGGGGGTGTCCATGTGGTGACCGATGCTGCTACCGAGGTGGCGGTTGCCCGACTGGTGGAGCTGGTTGCCCCATAGAACACGCAGTGGCAGTGGTTGAATTTGTGGTTGTGAGACCCGCAGGATCTAAACCAATAGATATGAAGAGGATTTAAAATGAGTATATTCATAGATGACCATACCCGGGTGATTGTCCAGGGAATAACGGGAAAAATCGGCAGTGTGCAGACGCGTTGGATGCTGGAATATGGAACGACCGTGGTGGGTGGAGTGACCCCCGGGAAGGGCGGCAAAACCGTTGAGGGCCTGCCGGTTTTCGATAGCGTGGAGGAGGCTGTAAAAGAAACCGGGGCCAACGCGTCCGTGTTTTTTGTTCCGGCCCCCTTTGTGCTGGACGCTTTTTATGAAACGGTGGATGCGGGGGTTGAGCTCATCGTCATTGTGCCGGAGCACGTACCGGTGCACGACGTCATGAAAATGCGGGCCTATTCGGAGGGTAAGAATGTGGTTGCTCTAGGTCCCACCACGCCGGGGATTCTGGTTCCCGGAAAAGGGAAAATGGGTATTATGCCCGCGTCACTCTTTGCACCGGGGCGCGCCGGTATCATTTCCCGCAGCGGCACCCTTTCCTACGAATTCGCCGGCATCCTGTCTGAAAAAAATGTGGGGCAGAGTACGGTGGTGGGTATGGGGGCCGACCCGGTGGTGTTGACCAATCTCTCTGATATCCTCAGGCGGTTTGAAAAAGATGATGACACCAAAGGGGTGATTATCGTAGGCGAAGTGGGCGGTGACCAGGAGGAGCAGGCGGCCGAATTTATTTCCACCCGAATGGAAAAGCCCGTTTCCGCCTACATCGCGGGACGGTTTTCTCCCCAGGGAAAGCGCATGGGACATGCGGGGGCCATTGTTCGCGGCTCAGCGGGAACCGTGGAAGGAAAATGCGAAGCCCTTCAGGCGGCTGGTGTGACTGTGCTGGATAGCCCCGTTGAAGTGGCGGATTGGGCCATTATGAACGACCTTTAATAGCCGCAATCAAAATCTGCCGTTAGAATGAGACCACGATCTCATTGTATTTCTTTCTCCATTTTGCCGGGTGCAACTTCAGACCCGGCTTCATGGTGCCCACAGCCAGCAGGAGGGGAACCCAGTAGTTGTCGGGAATTTTGAACGCTTTTCGAACTGCTTCGTGATCAAATCCATCCATGGGATGTGTTTCCAAACCAAGGCTGGTGGCCGCGTACATGAGGCTCATGGCGAAAAAACCCGTATTTTTTGCGGCAAAAGCCAGATTCGCTTCAGGACTCCAGTCATAGAGAGACTTGGTGGCATTAAGGAACCATTCCCGCTGTTCCAATTTCATGGATCCGGATTTAAGCATTTCCTGCCAGTTTTTTTCAAAGGTGGAATGACCCTCCTGCCAGCCGGCTTTATCCGCAAGAACAATCAGAACCACAGGCGCCTCAACGACCTTGGGCTGATCCCAGGCCAAGGATTTGAGCTTTTCCTTTTCTTCCGGATTTCGAAGCACCATTAGATTCCATGGCTGCAAATTGAAACTGGAAGGTGTATTGGCTGCGAGTTCTACAATCTGGCTCAGTTGCGCTTCAGTTACATCTTTGTCTGTATCGAAGAAATTTATGGAACGTCTCTTATTGCTTATTTCTTGAAAGTTCATTTTTTTCTCCTTCAAAACCTGGACCACAAAGGGAAAGAGGTGTCTTATGGGTGTTTTTGATGGCTGGAAAAACGATCTTGGACGTTCCCACGCAGTGCGTGGGAACGCGGGGATAAAGGTGGTTTAGGAAAAAACTATTTCTTCTTGAGATCTTTCAACAGGCCTTCCAAATAAACCTGCCGCTCCTGCCACATTTTGATGACCTGGTCCCGGGTCATGACGCGAACGGGACTGCCGCTGCCCTTCATTTTCTTCAGGGTTTTCTTGTTGTTGAACATCTTGGGGAAAACATCCGCGGCTTTCTTGATGATATCATCCGATACGCCCGCGGGAAATGCAACGCCCCTGAAATTGACGCTGGAATCATCCACATCTATCCCCTGCTCCTTGAAGGTTTTAACATCCGGCAGAAAACTGTTTCTCTCAAGATCGGCAACGCCTAGAATTTTCAGGCGATCCTTGTTCCGGAAGGCATCGGAAAGGTTGTTGAAACCGGCCTTCACTTTTCCGGCAATCACCGACTGCATGGCCGGTACGCCGCCCTTTTCGGGGATGTAGGTCATTACAGCGCCCGTGGCTTTGGAAAACTGCAGAAATGCAATGTGATGGCCCACATAGAGGCCCGCGCCGCTTACGGTTACCTTGCGGGGATTCTTTTTGGCGTAATCCAGAAGATCCTGAACCGTATTGAAAGGGCTGTCTTTTCCCACAATCAATACCGCGGGATCCGCACCCCAGTTGGCGACGGGGGCAAAGGTTTTGATATTGTATTTGGTCTTGAAAACAATGGACTGAGCAATGAAATGAGGCACGTTGTAGCTTAACATGGAGTATCCGTCTTTGGGTGCTTTCTGAGCACACCAGTTCCACCCCACCTGACCGCCGGCGCCGGGCTTGTTGATAATGACAATGGGCTGTCCAAGATACTCTTTTTTTCCAGCCATCATGGTGACAATACGAGCCTGAAAGTCCGTAGCACCGCCCGGTGAATAGGGTACAATCATGCTCACAGGGGATTTAGGATACTCGGCCTGAACCGCTGAGCCCAGCCCGAAAATCATTACCGCCGCCATGAAGAAAACCATTCCAACCAAACCAAAGCTTCTCTTTTTCACCATTTTCTCCTCCCTCAAAAATTGAATTGATGAGGCACCTCCCTCATCTAAAAACGCCGAAAAGCCATTCTTTCCAACGTCATGAACCTACATTAGTAATCCTTTTGGGGTTTGAACCGCCAGAAGCACATTGAACAGCAGAAACAAAATGCCGGTGAATACAAAGCCTACAATGACTCTCATGATAGCTGTTCGAGCCGTCAGATCGCTGCTTCCCAAAATACACGTTACCAAAACAAAAAACAAGAAGGCCGAAAGATAGAATCCCAGGGTCTCCATAAAAATAAAATAAATGATGATCATGAAAAAACAGATCAAAAAACGACTGAAGGGAAAACCCGCGCCCTGGTTACTTTTGGGTTGCCTCAAGATGAGTGACTGAAGCAACAGCAGGGCCGCCAAGACCCCCATGATGATGATGATCACCTTGGGAAAGTTTGCGGCCCGGGGGTCATCCATGGCACCCAGGGAAAGATACAGGCTGATAACCCCCACCAACAGAACCAGTGAAACAATCATATCTTTTTTCAAACCGCCGCCTCCTTTGCCTTCCGGTACGCCCGAATCTCACCGTAGATGCTGTAACCGATGGACGCAACGCACAGCAGGATGATGACCATATTCATGGACCCTGTGAAAAAATAGGAAAACACGCCCACATCCGTATCAGCGATCAATTTCCCTTTTAGAAAATTATCTTCGGCAATGGGCCCCAGGATAATCCCCAGCACCACCGGGGCCGGTGAAAAGCCGAACTTCCGGCCGATATACATGAGTGTCCCCAGGGTAAACATGACGATCACATCATCAAAACTGTTCTGAACGCTGTAGGTGCCGTAAACGGCCAGGATGGTCACAGCGGCAATCATAAACAGGTTGGGAACGCTCATGACCATATACGAATAACGGGACAGGATAATGCCGAACACGCACATGGCGATCTGCGCCAGCACCAGGCTTGCGATAAAGGTGTAGGTTACCGAAGCGTTGCTGATGAAAAGATCAGGCCCGGGGAAAAGACCGTGAATTAAAAGCCCACCCAGTAGAACCGCAGCCGTAGGGCTGCCGGGGATGCTCAAAGTGAGCAGCGGGATCAGGGAAGGGCCCACCATGGCGTTGTTGGCCGACTCCGCAGCCGCCACCCCTTCCGGGTTGCCGGTGCCGAACGATTCGGGTTTTTTGGAAAACTTCTTGGCCTGGTCGTAGGCGATGAGCCCTGCCACCTGACCGCCGGCGCCGGGAATGATGCTGAGAATTGAACCGACGATGGAGCAGATACTCAGGCTTTTCACCATTTTCATGTTGTCGGCAATGGTTTTGAAAAGGATCCCTTTTTCCGGGTTGAAAGCGGGCCGTTCCAATTTACTGCCAAAACTTTCCACCAGGTTGAATACCTGGGGGATGGCGAAAAGCCCGATGAGTGCCGGAACAATGGCCACCCCGCCCGTCAACACATCATGATACACAAATCGGGGGGACCCCAAGAGCGGGCTGTAACCGATGGTGCTGATCAAAAGCCCGAACATGCCTCCCAGCAACCCCTTCAAAATTGATCCGGATGAAAGGCCCGCCATGACGCTGATGCCGAAAATGGCGATCCAGAACATTTCTGATGGCCCGAATTTCAGCGCAATTTTCGCTAAGGGGGGCGTGAACAGGATCATGATCACCATGCCGATCAAACCGCCCACCAGTGAACTGATGAAGCAATAATAAAGGGCCGTCTGGCTCCTTCCCTGCTTGGCCATGGGATGACCGTCCAGCAGGGTGGCAATGTTCGCGGGAGCACCGGGTATGTTAATGAGAATGGCTGAAATGGCGCCACCGGCCACCGTTGCCGTATAGACTGCGCCCAGCAGGATGAGCCCCGTGGCGGGATCCATGTGAAACGTAAAGGGTACCAGAAGGGCCACGGCCATGGTAGGGCTGAGACCGGGGGTTGCCCCCAGAACGAGGCCGCCGATCACGCCCAGGATAAGGGTTAAAAGGTTGGTAAAGGTCAGTGCCTGTGGAAAATACTGCAAGAATTCTGCCATATGGGAAACCTCGTCTGTAAAACCGGGTTGGCCTGGGTAGCTTACAGAAAACTTAAAAAAATTGAAACAGCAAAAGGCCCAAGGCTTTTGGCAGAAAATTTTCCGCTAAATGCCTTGCGCCTTTCACCATCATCGTTTACCGCTTTTTCTCACCATATGTAACCTGAATGGCAATTTCCGAGAAATTTTGAAATTCAGGTTAACAAAAAATTAAACCTGAGCAAAATCATTTGCCTTCCTCAAGTTTCTTAATCAAATCGGGTAATTTCAACCGTTGAATTTTCCCGGAGGGTCCCTTTGGCAGCTCTTCCATCACCTTTATGGTCTTAGGGGTTTTAAATTTCCCCAGCAGTTCCAGGCAGTGGTCCAATAATTCCTGCTCGTTAACGTTGGAACCGGGCTGCAGTGTGACGCAGGCCAAAATTTCTTCACCATATGCATCATCGGGAATACCAACAGCGGCGGCATCCAATATGGCCGGATGTTGATAAAGGGCCTCATCAATCTCTTTGGGTGCGATATTTTCGCCCCCCTTGATAATCAATTCCTTGATCCTGCCGGTTACAAAGACAAACCCGTCTTCGTCCATGTAACCCAGATCTCCGGTGTGAAGCCACCCATCCGGTTCAATGGTGTCCGCTGTGATATCGGGCGCCTTATAGTATTCCTTCATGACGTTGTCGCCCTTGATCATGATTTCGCCCTGCTCTCCCCGGGGTAGTTCAACACCCTTTTCATCAATAATCTTGGCGGTGTTCCCCACGGCGGGGCCCGGTGATCCGTATTTTCGCAGTTTGGGATCCATTGGATTGGAAAAAACAGGGGCCGCCGTTTCGGTAAGCCCCATGGTTTCTACAATTGAGATACCGAATTTTTCTTCAAATGTGTGGTGCAACGAGGGCGGCAGGGCTGATGATGCGGACCTGCCGAAACGGACCTGATCCAGGCTAAAATCCTTCCCTTCCAAGTCCGTTGCGCTACACAGATAAGAAATCATGGTGGGCACCACGCTGAACCAGGTACATTTGTATTCGGATATCAATTCCCAGAAATTGCTTGTACTGAACTTTCTAGGAACAACGACGCTGCTCCCACTCACCAGTGGTGTCACGGATGTCCACTTCCCCATTAATGTGATAAAGGGGAAGCGAGCAAAGCGCCCGGTCTTCAGGGGTCAACTCATGGGCCAGGGTGGTGTATTCACCGCCCGCCACCATGTTTTTGTTGGATAATATCACGCCTTTGGGTACACCGGTGGTCCCGGAGGTGTATAACAACAGCGCATCATCCTCTTCTTTTACCTCCGGAAGGGATTGTGAAAAATCCTCATTTCCAGGGATAATACTCTCCGCGTCATTATCAATCTCAATAAGTTTGATGTCCCGGTCCACTTCGGCAGCGGCCGTCGTCAAGCGCTCTTTCTGGTCTTCGCTATAAAAGACAACCTTGGCATCCGAATGTTCCAGCACATATATCAACTGGGAAGGCTGGGACATCAAGTTGAGGGGTGCTACCACGAATCCCCCATACATGGTTCCCTGAAAAATTTTATTGGCCTGGTAGCCGTTTGCCAACATGAAGGAGACCTTGTCTCCCTTTTCTAACCCCATCTTTGCCAGATATTTTGCAAACCGGAGTGAGTCTTCCCGCAGTTGTCCATAGGAGAGACTCAATCCAGGCTCAGGGGCTATCATATAGGTCTTATCCGGCTCATTTTTGGCCCGCTTATCGATAAAATACCTGATAGTCCGCATTAACTAATTACCCCTTTCTTTTGTCTGAGGGTTTCGTATCGGCAACGTCAAATCAGCTGCCGTAATCATAACCAATCTGGTAGGCCTGACGATTCCGGTTGTGGAACTTGGGAATCACCATGAGGATGCTTTCCAACACCACATCCTTTTCAAGGCCTTCGATGACCTTTGCCATATGGCCCAGCACGAGAGTGTTGGCAAAGAGCGGGTTGTTGAAATGCTCCATGGAAAGATCTTTTGCCGGAAAGGCCTTTTGGGGGCATGGAAGACTCTCGTCAATCTCCTCCACGAAGGCCGGATCATAGATAATTACCCCTTCTTCGGTAACCGTGTCCTTGAATCGGTCATAGGCCCCTTTGGACAGCGCTACAAAATAGTCCGGGGATTCACACATGGGGCTGTCGATAATACTCTTGGACAGGACCACTTGACTCCTCACATAGCCGCCGCGCATTTCCGTGCCGTGACTTTTGAGCATGGTCACATGGAGACCCTGCTTGACCCCGGCTTCTCCCACAATCTGCCCGAGTCTGACGACGCCCTGCCCGCCAAAACCGCTTGCCACAATTTCGATTCTGTTTTTCATATGCTTCCGGTCCTCCTGATTTTTTCGAGGGTCTCGTGCACAAATTCAGAAAATTCAGGCCTGGAGTTGCTGGCATCATGCCAGATGCCCGTGGCCCACACCGTATCTTCTTTTTCCTGACCTAACGGTGCCGCCTGTTTTTCAATCCACTTGTAGATATTGACCTGGTTTCTGGACCCCAGTTCCCTGGAGCCAAAATTGGTGGGGCACGGATAAGGCATGTGAACCAGTGAAAAGCCTTTATTTTCTATGGCTTTCTTGACGGTTTCAACGGCCCGGGCCCCGTCCATGGCCACATGACGCGCCAGGAAGGTGGCGCCGGCCCCTTTTAATATGTGCATAACATCCATACCGTCGCTCATGAGGTTATGCTCAAACATACCATAGGGGCTACTGTCCGTATGACTCCCCTGGGGGGTGGTCCATCCATACTGACCGCCCGTGGACTGGTAACCTAAGTTGTCGTTAACGATTACGGTCATGTCCGCATTGGAGCGTGCCGCGTGAATCAGGTGCATGAGTCCGATGCCGAATGCATCTCCGTCCCCAACGGTAAGGATGATCTTTTTTTCGGGCGGAAGCGCTATGCGCAATCCCCGCGCAATGGCGTACACCCGACCATGGGTTCCGGCGAAGCCATCCCCTTTCCAGGTGGCAAAGGTCTGCCGGCCGGCGCATCCGATGGAAGTCCCCCAGACAACGTCGGCAACTTCAATGCCCAGTTCTCCGATGGCCTGTACCACAACCTTATGATTCATTCCCAGGCCGCACCCCGAACACGCCGTGCTGGGGATCTTCCTGGAACGTAAATATTTTGCAGTAATCTCGCTTGCTTTATATTCCATCTACCATTCCTCCAATACCCAACCTTGTCGACTGAGGGGCTCATCTTTAAGAATTTTCTCAAAGGTTTCAACCAGATCCGGAGTCGTTGGCAAATCGCCGCAGGTCCCCAGGAAATTGATCTGTGAATCTTTGGGCGCCGCACGCTTCACTTCACGGACCAATTGACCGTCCCAGTTGAGTTCCACAGATAGATATTTGGTCTTGCGGTCGAAATGTTCGTCCGGAAAGGGCCAGATGTTGATGAGACGGAGAGAACCGATCTTCAAACCCATACCGCGCGCTTTCTCAACAGCCGTGTTGACCACCCTTGAGGGGCTGCCGTAGGATACCACCACCAGGTCGGGGTCATCGTCCATGTACTTCTTTTCGTAATGATGATTAAAGAGGTCCCGATGATTCCTGACCTTGTAAATCAGGCGGTAGGCGTGTTTGTGATGTGCTTCCACCTCTTCGATGTCAAACCCTTCTTCCGTGGGAGTCCAGTCGGAACAAAGCGCGCCCGTATTATGCCCCATGACCACCGGTGCCACATCCAGATCATCCGAATAGGGGTAAAAATCAGGTCCCTGGTGAATCTTTCTGGGCCATACGCGAAAGCCCAGCTCTTTCATCTCATCGTCATTTTCCGGAACGCTGATATCTTCAAAACCGTCGGTAATCAACTGGTCGGCCAGAACGGAGACGGGCATACGGAATCGTTCAGCCAGATAAAAGGCCTCAACGGTCATGGCCATGCATTCCTGAGCCGTATTGGGCGCCAGGCAGATGGCTTCAAAATTGCCTCCCTGGGTGGGGTACCGCATGAGGTAAAATTCACCCTGACCGGGCGCACCCGTGATACCGCTCACAGGACCAACCCTGCCTGAATTAAGAACCACCAGCGGGCATTCGCAGCCCAGGGCCCAGCCATAGGGATCCATGTACAAAATAAAGCCGGGGCCGGAAGTGGCCGTCATGGCCTTCATGCCTCCCAGAGATGCGCCGATGCACATATGCATGGCGGCGCACTCGTCCTCGGCCTGAAGATAAACGCCGTTCTCCTCGGGAAGCCTCAGGCTCATGGCCTCGGCCAACTCCGTGGCCGGCGTAATCGGATA
>JAERTK010000262.1 GCA_016844935.1 Desulfobacteraceae bacterium
CCATTTTTCTATTTTGACGGAACATACGGAATATGGTCCTCGGAGCTTTGCCCTAGATAAACTAAATGAGCTTTCAGAAGCCTTAAGGGAGCTGGTGCTGCACGTTCTAAACACTATGCCGGTAAGGCAGTTTCTGAAAACCACACATTACCAGGCATCGCCTACAAAGCAAATTCCGGTCACTTATGTGGAATCGCAGCCTGCCCTGAATGCAGCCTGATATTGCGCCAATTCCTGAAGGGACTGCCCAACCAAACACTGCACCGGACCCCTGGACGCCCGCAGTAAATGGATGCTACGGAGCAGGGGCCGGTGAGCTTGTCGTTCGGTGAGGGAAGAAAATGGATAAGACAGCTACTGTAAAAATCTTCCTTACAAAAGGTAGTCCGACATCCGTTCGGACCGCGGAAATCTCTAACTGGACGGGGAAAGCTGTGACTGGGCCACGGTCACAGATTGAGGATATGTTAAAGAGGGAGGAAGCCGCAAAACCGGGTGTCTATTTCCTCACTGGGGTAAATCCGGAGTCTGGGAGAGACCGCGTATATATTGGGGAAGCGGAAGTGATTCGGAATCGGATCAAGGGTCATTTGGACAGGGATTTTTGGAAGACATTGGTCTTCTTCGTAAGCAAAGATGAAAATCTCACCAAAGCGCACATCAAATATTTGGAAGGGCGACTCATTGAAACGGCCCGTGAAGTCGGCCGCTTCGAGTTAGAAAACTCACAGGGAAGTGGATCCCACTTGCCAGAATCTGATGCAGCAGACATGGATATTTTTCTGTATCGAATGGAGCAATTGCTTCCGATTCTCGGTCAGGAATTTCTGAAATCTGTCGTGAAAAAAGGAGAGAAATCCAGGAAGGCAGGTTTACTTTTTTGCGAAATAAAAGGACTCAAAGCCACTGGTCGTCAGACGGAAAACGGCTTCGTTGTGCTTAAAGGCTCTGAGGCAGTTCTTAAGGAGCGTCCTTCCACTCAGAAATATCAGTATACTGCCAATCTCCGCGAAGGATTGATCTCTGACGGTATTATCGAGGAAGAGAAGGATCGACTGGTGTTTCTTGCTGATCACGAATTCTCAAGCCCAAGTGCTGCGGCTGCAGTTATCCACGGGGGTCAAGCCAATGGGTTGACCGCATGGAAGGATTCAAAGGGTGTATCGCTGAAGGAGAAAGAAGCAAAAGAAATCCAACACACTTCTGTAGTGATGTGATAATAAAAGATCAACGACTCCAGTTTGGTTATTTTGAACAATCTCAGCAAACCCTTATCCTTGCTGTTTTTTGCCCTTTCGAAATCAAAACAGGTAAGGAAAAAAGACATTGAAAAAGAAATGTTACATTCTGGCAGGGCCAAATGGCGCAGGCAAAACGACTTTTGCTAATGAATTCCTTCCCATTGAGGCAGAATGTCTCAACTTCATAAATGCAGACCTTATTGCCATTGGTCTTTCACCATTTCAGCCTAGCAAAATGGCCATAGAATCTGGTCGGTTGATGATTGAACGTATCAGGGAATGTGTTAGGAAAAATGAATCATTTGCTTTTGAAACGACGCTTAGCGGCAAAGGCTATTACAAGAAGATAATCGAATGGAAGGAACAAGGATATGAAATAATTCTCTATTTCTTTAAGCTTCCGTCAGTTGACTTCGCAATTGCACGTGTAAAACTTAGAGTTTCCAAAGGGGGTCACGATGTCCCTGAAAAAGATATAAAGCGACGTTTTGTAAGGAGTTGGGACAACCTAGATTTTTTCTATAAGCCTGTGGTTGATTCATGGGCGGTCTTTGACACATCCGGAGATACACCCGTTCTCCTTGATCAATCGGAGTAATAATATGGAAGAGCAGAACAAACATGCAATGATGGCTTTAAAGGCATTAAAGAGGGCAGCAGCAAAGGTTGCCGAGGATGCAAGAAAGAATAATTATAAGCTACCAGTATGGAGAAATGGCAAAATTGAATACAGGGTTCCTGAAATTGCCACCGAACCCAACGCTACACCAGACCCCTGATACTTTGGCGGTTCTGGCGGTGGTAGTCAGAGGGGCTGGTGAGCTTAACGTTGGGTAACACAAAAAAGTTCGAGTATGTGATCAAAATTATCCATGGGCATGTGGCTACAAAAAACGGCATGCTTTTTGGTAGGTTAGCAAAGGGAGTGGATTTTTCTATGAAACAACGTAAAGAAAGGAGCGAAAAATTGGATCAAACAATTAAAATTATGCCGTGTTTAGACATGCAGAACGGGCGAGTTGTTAAGGGTATTCATTTCGTGGACATTCGAGATGCCGGCGACCCTGTCGAATGCGCTCGAGCCTATTGTGAATCCGGCGCAGACGAACTAGCGCTGCTGGATATCACAGCCACGGTGGAAGGTAGATCCACCATGCTAGACGTAGTTAAACGTGTCGCCGAAGTCACAACAGTGCCATTTACAGTTGGCGGCGGTATATCTGATGTTAAATCCGCCGAGTTGGTGCTAAGCGCGGGAGCAAACAAGATATCGACCAGTAGCGCCGCCTTTCGGAAGCCTGAAGTGGTGGAAGAAATGGTCAAAGAGCTGGGCGCCGAGAAGGTGACGGTAGCCATCGACGTGGATCAGAACGCGGCTATGCCCTCAGGCTATGAAGTCTATATTGATGGAGGACGGACAGCCACGGGCGCAGATGCAATTGAATGGGCAAAGCGCGTTGATGGATACGGTGTTCCGGTAATTTTACCTACGAGCAAAGCGGGTGACGGAGTGCAGTCCGGTTATGATCTACCTGTGATCAGAGCGATGAAGGAAGCGGTCTCGGCCGATGTTGTAGCTTCCGGAGGAGCAGGGGAATTGGATCATTTCTATGAGGCTGTGGAAGCGGGTGCTACTATCTTACTAGCCGCATCCGTATTTCATTTCGGAACCATTGGAATAGGCAAATTGAAAGAGTACCTGCGTGACCGGGATGTGAATATCCTTTGAAGCGTCTAGGTAATTGCCGTGCTATTACCCAACCATGCTAATTCAGCCGACGTAAAGAGCTGCGCGGCTGATTAGTTCCGTTAGCTGATCTAAACTAAATAACGGAAAGGAGAACAATGATGAAAGACGACAAGAAAAAACTCACCACCAACGCAGGGGCTCCGGTACCGGACAACCAGAACGTTATGACCGCTGGCCACCGCGGACCGCAGCTGCTGCAAGATGTCTGGTACCTGGAAAAAATGGCCCATTTCGACCGGGAGGTTATTCCGGAACGGCGGATGCACGCCAAGGGCTCCGGAGCCTACGGCACCTTCACCGTTACCCACGACATTACCAAATACACCCGGGCCAAGATTTTTTCAGAGATTGGCAAAAAAACCGAGATGTTCGCACGTTTTTCGACCGTGGCTGGCGAACGCGGTGCTGCCGACGCCGAACGAGACATACGCGGTTTTGCGCTGAAATTCTATACTGAAGAAGGCAACTGGGATCTGGTTGGCAATAACACACCGGTCTTCTTTCTCCGCGACCCACTCAAATTTTCGGACCTCAACCATGTCGTCCATCGCGACCCGCGCACCAACCTGCGCAGCGCTAAAAACAACTGGGACTTCTGGACCTCCCTTCCCGAGGCCCTGCATCAGGTAACTGTGGTAATGAGTGACCGCGGCATCCCGGCAAGCTTCCGCAACATGCACGGTTTCGGCAGCCACACCTTCAGCTTCATCAACGCCAAAAACGAGCGCTACTGGTGCAAGTTCCACTTCCGCACGGAACAGGGCATCAAAAACCTCACCGATGCGGAAGCCGAGGCTGTAATCGGCAAATGCCGTGAGAGCAATCAACGCGACCTCTACTACACTATAGAGAATGGCGATTTTCCGTGCTGGACCCTGTTCGTCCAGATCATGACCGAGGAGCAGGCCACCAAACTCCCCTACAATCCTTTTGATCTGACCAAGGTCTGGTATAAAAAGGATTATCCCCTTATCGAGGTGGGGGTCTTGGAACTTAACAAGAACCCGGAAAACTATTTTGCCGAGGTGGAGCAGGCCGCTTTTAATCCGGCCAATGTGGTGCCGGGTATCAGCTTCTCACCCGACAAAATGCTCCAGGGCCGCCTTTTTTCTTACGGCGACGCTCAGCGTTATCGGTTGGGGGTCAACCATCACCTCATCCCGGTTAACAGAGCTCGCTGCCCCTTCCACAGTTATCACCGCGACGGCCAGATGCGGGTTGACGGCAACTACGGTTCCACCATTGGCTATGAACCCAATAGCTATGGTGAGTGGCAGGAACAGCCCGATTTCTCCGAGCCGCCTCTGGCACTGAGCGGGGCAGCGGCCCACTGGAACGCCCGCGAGGATGACAGTGATTACTATACCCAGCCGGGCAAGCTCTTTCGTCTGATGAGTAAGGCGCAACAGGAGGCCCTGTTCGGCAACACCGCCTGTGCCATGGACGATGCGCCGGAGATGATCAAAATCCGTCATATTGGTAACTGCCTGAAGGCCGACCCGGCCTACGGCGAAGGGGTGGCCAAGGCACTGGGCATCTCGTTGAGCAAAGTTCCAAAGTAGACAAGATACGTCAGCTAACGCGGCATAGCCGCAGTTTTCAGTTGTCAGATCTTATTTTCAAAACAGAAGGGATCGAACGGCATTCAGAAGCCTTCTTCATAGATTTGAGAATAGATTATTACCAGCAGGCTTTTACTGACAACTGCCAACTGATA
>JAERTK010000263.1 GCA_016844935.1 Desulfobacteraceae bacterium
CTTTGCCTGTCTCATAATACCAGCCCTTTATACCTCGCCCGTAAAAGTGTCACAATGTAAAAGAAACCAGCGAACAAAAAAATGAGTAAAAAATTATTCAATAAGATGTCATTTTCTTATCATGCACATATATTACAAATCGCCTTTCAAGAAATCCCTCAAGAAACAAACCAGATCTTTTCAACTGGTCATCGAAGATGAAACGGTGGGTAAAAGCGGGGAAAATTCCCATCCAGCGGGTAGGGCGAAATATTCTGTTTGACGTAGACGAGCTGAAAGCTAGCAAAAAGACCCGTTAGGTGAAGGGGGGGCATCCTTAGTTCCGGTTCCAAAGCTTGAAAAATCGGAAGATTTCCTCAGGACCTCGTAGACCTGAACGTGGTCTTCTTTTCCTTTGACCCTGATCGGCTGAAACGCTTTCAAATTGAAGTGATCTTTGAGCTGGTCCGCCGTGGAGCGGCTTATGAGCACATCCGTATGAAAGTCCTTGTTCAGGGCTTCGATTCGCGCTGCCAGATTCACCGAATCACCCACCACCCGGTATTCCATCCGCTGTTGTGTACCGATAATACCGGCCACCACCGGGCCGGTATTGATGCCGATTCCGATTCTGATGGGGGGAAGCCCTGGCCGAATCTCGGCGTTAAAACGATCCAGGGCATCCATCATCTCAATGGCACTTCCAACTGCAAAGTTAGCGTGATCCTTAAGCTTTACAGGAGCCCCGAAAACCGCCATGATGCCGTCTCCAACAAACTGATAAACAAGACCATGGTGGTTTTCGATGGCCTGGACCATGTAGGAAAAATAGTCGTTTAACAGCGCAATGACATCTTCGGGGCTTAACTGTTCACAGATGGTGGTGTAATTGCGCACATCCGAAAACAGGATGGAAACCTCGGTGTTTTCACCACCCGGTACGGGCGGATTTTCGAGGATGGCTTTGGCGATTTCAGGGGTTACAAACCGTCCGAAAGTCTCCTTGATCCGTTCACGGTCCCGCAATCCTTCGATCATCTGGTCAAAACTCTCTGACAGGATTCCCAGTTCATCATTGCCAACTACCCTGGCCGACGTGGTGAGATCCCCTTTTCGAACTTTGATCATGGCCGTTTCCATCCCTTTTACCGGACCAATGATGCTGCTGGAAACCAGATATGAGAGGATGACGGTCACGGCGAGAGCCGCGATCAAAAGAAACGCCGTAAGATGAAAGAGACTCTGAATGACGTCCTCGGGGTTCATAACCAGCATGAGGCGGGCCTTGTTATACGACAGAATCGCCATAAGGATCATGGGCACGATGCTGGCAAGCGTGAAAGCGATAAACATGCGGGTGCGGAGTTTCATTTGTAGGACACCCGGGGTTTTGTTCAGGTCTCCTTGGGGAAAGAAATAGGGCCAGGTTTTTCGAGCCAGGATTTCCACCACGAAAAAAACAATGGCTGAAGTGATAATCCCTGAAATGATGACCCCCACAAATACCATGAGGGCCTGAAAGGATGCGGCGGTAAACGTCTTTTCGGAAACCGTTTCAATGAAATTATACCCGGACATGATCACGGAAGCCATGGACCAGTTGATGAGTGCCACGAAAGCCGCCATAAAAGGCAGGTTCAGGATTTTACGGCGCGCTTCTTCTTCAAGCTTTTGGGAAACGCTACGGCCGGCCATTTTTGAGCGCACATATTCACTCAAACCCTTTTCCCATCTCCGATTCAGGATATAGCCAATCACAATCAATCCAGCGGTCATAAGAACGGTGATCAGCAATCCCATTGAGATCAGGGAAACGGGGGCGGATGAATCAAAAAAAGCAAAATAGCTGTAGCAGACCCCTGCCCCGGCAAAATTAGCAAAGACCTGCACCAGCCCGATCTTGACACTAATAATCCGATAGATTTCAGCCCATGTGGATTTCGTTGACATCATTATGAAGAAAAAAATGAATGAGAAATGTTATGATTCACTTTCCCTATCCTCAAAAATATTAAAACAGGTGTGACCCCTTTTTCCCTTCGATAGGTCGTTGAGGTGATGAACCTTCTATGTTATTCTAATAGAAGTCTGGGGTTGCTATCGACTTCCGATCAGTTCATTGTTGACAACCTGAGAAACCGTAAGAGAGGGCAATATGAAAATTCCGGCTTTCTGCTTTTTCTTTTTCCTCTTGGCCTTTTCCTGTAACGCATTCGGGAAACAGGTTTGTGAAATTGAATTGGTCGATGGGGGTGTCATTCTTGGGGAAATCATTTCTCACAATAATGGGACTTATGTTGTACGGTCTAACAGCCTCGGTACATTGAGGGTAAAAGAATCAGAAATTCGAGTAATGCGCTTTACGTCTCATGGTTCCAATGGCACCGAAAAGAAAGAAATTGTTAAGGGTCCCAGAGAAGCTGTCTCTCCCGATATTGAATCCCTTCAGAAGTCCATGATGGATGACAAAGAGGTTATGGAGCATGTCATGTCCTTGCAGCAAGATCCCAAGATGCAGGAGCTCTTGAAAGACCCCGTCTTCATGAAAGCGATAAATTCTGGGGACATTTCAGCCTTGATGGCCAACCCGAAATTTATTGAATTGTTGAATAACCCTGAAATCAGGGAAATTCAGAAAAAAGTCCTAAAACCCTGACCAGTAACTGAAGAAATACCGCCAACCTCAAATATCACTACTTCCCCTTCTCTGCACATGCCTTCTTCACAGAAGTGAACGAAAGGGGGGGCTGTCCCCGACTTTTTTTCAACTCAGCTAATATTTCAAGCGGGCATAGGGCGTTTTTATTGAAGCTTCAATGGCCTGACCCAGCGTGATGATACCCCGCTCGGCCAGCAGGGGAAGCAGTTTCAAAAAAACCTGTGCCGTTGCCGTTGCATCTGAAAGCGCGCTGTGCCGCTGTTCGATACTGACACCCAGCAGGGCCATGCTCGATTCCAGGCTGTGATGTTCCTGGTTCGGGTAAGCGACCGCCGACAACAGCAGCGTATCCAGTACCGGCTGTGAGAAAACAACGCCGGTTGCCCGCTCTTTGATCTGGAGGAAGCGCATATCAAAGGCGATGTTATGCCCCAGCAGAACAGATCGTTCAGAAAAGCGGTGGAAGTCCGGCAACACTGCCCCGATGGCAGGCTTCCCCTTGACCATGTCATCGGAGATGCCGTGAATCGCCAGACTTTCAGGATTGATGGCTCGCCCGGGGTCGATCAGGTTTTCAAATTTATCCTCCAGACAAAGCGATCCATTTTCAACTCTCAGCGCACCGATCTGGATGATTTCATCCCCCCCGCTTGGCTGAAGACCGGTGGTCTCGGTGTCAAACGCGGTATAGACCAGTGTGCTCAAGGGCCTTTCAAGATCGGTCCCCGACTTGGAACCCTCGCATATGGCCGCATACATGGACTGCTGGTCGGCAATCTGTTCCTCGATCTCGTCAATCTTATGATCACGCTGGTCGGCCAGGCGGTTCATGGCCGAAATCACCTGACGTAGCTCCGGCGGCCCCTGCTCCTCAAGACGAAGATCCCGGTTGCTCACCAGCATCACCGTCAGACGTTCAACCATTGCCGCCATCCCAGTTACATACTGCTTGAAAAGGCGGTTGAGAATCAAGAAACCGAGCAGAAGTGCCAGCATTGTCAGCCCTGCCCCGATCGGCAAGATCCGGTGAAAATACTGGGTAAATATGGCACGGTGTTCCAGCGTGCCTTCGGCCCACGCGACAACCCCACTGGCTACGAACGGTCCCGCCATCAGCACCAGGAGCAGGGCTGCGGCAATCATGTATCTGGTTCTGACAGTCATACAAACTCCAAGGAAATCCTGAATAAATCACCTTTCAACCGTTGCTTAGGAAAACAAATTCTTCGATCAGCGTCAACCATTAAGTGAGACCACACATAATTCTTGACAGTACCCAAACGCGCTGTACGAATCCCAACCTTACAAAGATGCCTCTTTTTGTTCGATACCGTTTCAGATACCGTTTCAGATGCCGTGGGTGCCTGGGGGAAAAAATAAAGGCGGGGGGAAGCTAATCCCCCGCCCAGGAGAGAGTGAAGAAACTGTTTTTTCAAACAGTCTGATGATTTCTAAAGCAAAGTGTATGCCAACAGGCACGTTCGTTTCAGCGGATTCCTTTCAAAACCCTTCTGGTTTGAAAATACATCCTGTGAAATCGAAGCGTTAGAATGATTGGTGTTTTCGGTATGGTGGCTGTATCTTCAAACGAAAATCCTGTGCATCCCCACAAAGCGCCGGAAGGCCCATGAAGATGTGTCGAAATAACATTGAAATGATGACATATGGCCAATATTATGCCTCAGCTGACCGTTTTTGACCCTTCAGGGACTTTAAGCTGAGGTTCAGGGGGCTACCCTACCACCGCATTTTCAGGAGAAGTCATGAAAATGCGCAATTTCATTTTTAAGTTTTTCGAAGATGTTGTATGGTATGAACATGCGAGGCGTCAAAAAAACCGGCGGGTCAAACAAAAGCGCCCTCCCCCTTGATAAGGATACCAAAATGACAAAATATCATGAAATTCTGTCCAACAAAATCGATCCGGTGGTGATGGTTGATCAAGACGGCATTATTCAGGATATAAATGCCGCATTTGAAGATGCTTACGGATGGACCAGAGAAAAGCTGAAAGGCAAAATGTTGACGGAAATTATCCCCGAAGGCCTTCGAAATGCGCATAATATGGGTTTTTCCCGGTTTTTGACAACCGAGAAAGCAACCATTCTCGAACAATCTCTGGACCTTCATATTGTTTCCGGTGATGGCGAGGAAAGGCTCGCCAAGCACTTTATCACCGCATTTAGGGAAAATAGCAGATGGGTTTTTGCCGCATCCATTCAAGATATTTCTTAAACGCCACCACCCTTTTCCCGGGAGGATTGCAATGTCTTCACATGATACCGAGCAGCTCAAATCCCTTCGAAAAACCCTGGGAAAGATGGAAATCGCCCTGGGGGCCATCAACGATGCCATCGTCTGGACAAACGAAAGAGGTTTGATTCAATGGTGCAACAAGTCTTTTGACCGGTTGCTGGGGGAGGTCCATATCAAGATTCTGGGAAAACCGCTTGCTGAAGTAATGCCTTTGAGGGAACATGGCCTTCAGCTTCCTCAATCGGCTCACCCAGTCCACAAAGTGCTGGAAGATAAGAAGGATGTAAAGGGCTATTATGAGGTTCACAAGCATCGTGACCCCCTTTTTGTCGAGTTTGAAGGGGAATATGTTGAATTTTCCAGTGGTGAACATTCTGCGGTCATTGTTCTTCGGGATATGAGCAAAACCAGGGAACTGGAGCAAGTCAGAGTACAAAGCGTTGCACTTCAGGCGGCTGCCAATGCCATCGTGATAACGAATCGAAAAGGACGGGTCATCTGGATAAATGAAGCCTTCACACGTTTGACCGGATATGATTCTGAGGAAATTTTCGGAAATCCAATTGGAATTCTTCAGTCCGGTGAACATGAGGAGGATTATTATCAGAGTCTATGGCAGACGATTCTTTCGGGAGAGGTTTGGGAGGGTGAAATCATCAACCGCAAGAAAGATGGAAGTACCTATCTCGAAATGCAGACCATTACCCCGGTTTTAGACTCAGAAGGGGAAATTTCCCATTTCATCGCCATCAAACAGGATATTACAGAACAGAAAAAGGCGGCGGAAGCGCTTGAAAAGGCCATTGAGGATGCTGAAACCGCCAACCAGGCAAACAGCGAGTTCCTTGCCAATATGAGTCATGAAATTAGAACCCCCATGAATGCTATTGTGGGCATGACGGAACTGGTGCTTGATACGGAACTGAATGACGAACAGTTGGATTACCTTAAAACCGTCAAATCATCTGCCTTTTCCCTCTTAAACATCATCAATGACATTCTGGATTTTTCAAAAATAGAAGCGGGCAAGCTGGGACTTGAAAAGATTTCCTTCAAACTGGGTGACCGTCTTCAGAATACCTTGAAGATGCTTTCCCTTCGCGCCCAGAAAAAAGGGTTGGAACTGGTATACCATGAACATCCGGGCATTCCGGAAAAACTCATGGGGGACCCGGAGCGACTCAACCAGATCATCGTAAATCTTGTCGGCAATGCGCTAAAGTTTACTGAAAAAGGCGAGATTAAGGTTGAAATCGCTATGGTAAGGGGAGACGGGATGATACTGTCTGATGCCAAATCCTTGAAAAATCAAGTAAACCTGATGTTTTCCGTTGAAGATACCGGTATCGGAATTTCACCTGAAAAACAAACCATGATTTTTGAAGCATTTACCCAGGCCGATAGTTTTACCACGAGAATATTCGGCGGTACCGGTTTGGGGCTTGCCATCACCAAGCACCTGGTGGAAATCATGGGTGGCAGGATATGGCTTGAAAGCGAGGAGGGGCGTGGGGCGACTTTCTTTTTCACCATACCGTTTGATATTGAAGAAGCGGGCTCGCCGAAAGAGATACCTGCCTTCATGCGGAAGCTTGAAAGGTCATCGGTTCTGCTGGCGGATGGAAACCCCAAATCGAGAGGTGTGTATGAGGAACTGTTTCGATACTGGCGGATGGTACCTTCTGTTTGCGAAGATCTCCCTTCCGCGCTGTCACGGGTGAGGGGCGCTGTCGCGAAGGGACATCCCTTCGACCTATTTATTATGGATTCGGTGCTTTTTGATGAAGAGAGCCAAGGGGCCCTCGAGCAAATCCTGTTCAATACAAAGCACAATCTCCCTGTAATCTTCATTCTTCCCGCCGGTGTCAGAATCCGTCAAATGGATGCCTGCCGTTTTGCGGGGGTCTCCTTCTGTCTGAACAAGCCCATTACACCGTCGGATCTGATGGATGCTGTTTTGCGTGCATACGGTCTTGACTTGGAAATACCACAGAAGCGTGAACAGGAACCTTCCATGTTAAGCCCTGAAGCCTTCTTCGTCGATGTCCTCCTGGCAGAAGACAATCTGGTGAATCAGAAACTCGCCATGCGTGTTCTGGAAAAAATGGGTCATCGGGTAACGGTTGTAGCCAACGGCAGAGATGCGGTTGAGAGGCTTAAGAAAGCGACTTTTGATGTGGTTTTAATGGATGTGCAAATGCCTGTAATGGATGGGTTGACGGCAACCGCCATGATTCGAGAGGCTGAAAAAGAAACGGGTCGCCATGTACCGATTATCGCCATGACGGCCAATGCCATGCAGGGCGATCGAGAACGGTGTCTGGAGGCGGGGATGGACGACTATCTTCCCAAACCCATCCGCTTCCAGGATCTGGCCGATGTTTTGCAGAAGCATTCAACCGGTAGCAAGAGCAATGGTGGGTGAAAAAAGGGCAATACACGGCGCCAATTTCAAAACACCCCCTTTCGAATTCATGTGTTACCTGCGCAGCTTCTCCCTCTCCACCCATTCCTCGGTCTCACGGAGGGCCAGGCCAAAGCGTAGAAAAAGCGCATCGATTTCATCTTCAGTGATAATCAGTGGCGGGCAGAAAGCGATGGAATCTCCAAGGCTGCGCACGATAAGTCCATGGTCCTGGGCCCGCGATGCGCAGTATTGGCCAACCCCCTCTTTTGGATCAAAGGGCCTCCCGGTCTCCTTATCTGCAACGAGTTCGCATGCGCCTATCAGGCCGATGCCCCGCGACTCACCCACCAGGGGATGATCGTTCATGGCCTTGAGCTTCTTCTGAAAGAGCGGGGACATGTCACGGACGTGTTCCACAACGTTTCGTTCCTCCATGAGCTCCAGATTTTTCAGGGCAACCGCCGCACAGACGGGATGTCCCGAGTAGGTGAAGCCATGGCCGAAAACGCCCAGTTTTCTGCTTTCATCAAGCATGGCCAGATAGATATTTTCGGGAATAAGAAGGGCGCTGATGGGGACATACGCGGATGACAGGGACTTTGCCATGGAGATGGTGTCGGGTGTGAAATCGAATGTTTCGCAGCCAAACATTTTTCCTGTCCGGCCGCAACCGCAGATCACCTCATCGTCTATGAAAACAATTTCATACTTTTTTAAAACTGCCTGCACTTTTTGAAAATAGGTCCTGGGAGGAACGATGACACCCCCGGCGCCCATGACCGGTTCTGCAATGAAGGCGGCCACCGTATCCGGGCCCTCCTTCAGGATCAGTTTTTCCAGGTTATCGGCCAATCGTGTGGCAAATTCCTCTTCAGTTTCCCCTTTTTGGGAAAAACGATAGTGGTGCGGGCAGTCGGTGTGGAGGATGCCCGGAACAGGGAGATCGAAATCCTGGTGTACGAAAGGAAGTCCCGTGAGGCTTCCCGCGGCTATGGTCACACCGTGATAGGCCCTGATTCGACTGATAATTTTCTTTTTTTTCGGCTTTCCCTTCGCATTATTGTAATACCAGATGAGCTTGATCTGGCTGTCGTTCGCCTCCGATCCCGAGTTGGCAAAGAAGACCTTGGAGACCGGCATTGGCGCAATGTCCTTGAGTTTCTCAGCCAGTTCTATGGCCGGGCCTTGGCTTTTGTCGCTAAAAATATGGTAATATGGCAGTTTCCTGAGCTGCTCTGTGGCAGCCTCCACCAGCGCCTCTTCACCGAAGCCGAGAGCGGTGCACCAGAGGCCGGACAGGCCCTCTATGTACTTTTTGCCATCTCGGTCCCAGACATAGATTCCTTTTCCCCGTTCCAGTATGAGCGGGCCTTTGTCCCGGTGGATATGCAAATTTGCGTACGGATGGATCAGAGCTTCAACGTCACGTGCGGCAAGTGATTTCGGGTTCATGGACATGGTGGTTCCCTTTCTTTCTGAACTAATAGAGGATGTGGGGCTGGGGACATCCTTTATATCTTTACATTAGCCGTTCTGTGGAATCACTCCAACTCTTTGACAATGTGCCGAAGCATCTGACGATAGACTCCTGAAAAGATCTCCGGGGTAAGGAGATAATCGGGGTTTCCCCTGTAAAATCGCTCCACCAGCTCACGCGTGGCGGCCTCCATATCTCTTGACCGGAGGTAGACCTCTTCCATTTCGGACCGTCTTGCCCTGGCTGTCTGGATGCTCTCCCTGATATAGTGTTTGGCCTCCTCCCCGGTAATATAGCCGTAATGATCCGCACACAGGAATTCCACATCCAGATCCTTCAGCTTTTCAAGGCTCTCCTGGTATTTGGTAAAGTTGGAATTACCGGACGCGAGGATCATCTCCTTGTAGGGGATACCCCCTCCGTCTGAAGGGAACAAGGCTTTGATGGTGGGAATGTAAAAGGAGACGGAGCATGACGAGTGCCCGGGGGTTTCATACACGATCCCCTCCAGAGATTCAACACCGAGGTGCTCACCCTCCACCACGGTTTTTCCGCTGATATCGTCTCTCCATTCGATGTCGTATTGTGAATAGACTCCCTCAAAGCCCATGTGAACCGCCACATCGGCTCCGAAATTATTTATGGTTGTTATGGCCTTTGGCATCCCGAGGATCTCCCATCCCCTGGCTGAAGCATAGACTTCAAGGCTCGGATTCCGGCGCTTAAAAAACGGAATTGTGCCGATATGATCAAAGTGGGCGTGCAAGATAAGAAGCTTGGTGATGCGAGTCTCATCGATTCCAAACTCCGTGAACTGTTCCAGAAGTGTGGGGACCAGATAACTCATTCCACCACTCACAATCATAGACTCTTCATCTCCTTCCAGGAGGTAGATATTCGATGCCTCCGAACCCAGGCACCAAAGCCCGTCCGTAACTTTTCCCGCATTTCGTATTCTCATTGTTTATTTCTTTCCGTCAGAGTGAGAAAAGGGGCAATCCAAGCGCCAAGCCTCCCCCTTGTGTAGTTGCCGGGAGCATAATGAAAGACCGCTGTGGAGTCAAGGACTGAGGTCGTCCGCTATTCCTCATGACATGATTCGTACATACATCAATTTCCGAGGCCCTTACCCCCGTTGATGATGGCAAATCTTCAGCATCAGTGATGGGTGTTGGCTGCTTTTTGAATCGCTACGTCCAGGTTTTTAAGTAATACCTCGAAATACTCGGGCGGCACCAGATTAAGCCCTTTTTCCAGCTTGTCCACCAGTTCTTCCGCCTCGGGCGGCGCTTCCCTGGCGATATCCTCCGGCGTCTGGCCGCCCTTACCCTTACCAGAAATACTCTTTATGATAAAGTCCTTGACGGCCCCAAGCATTGAAAAAGATTCTTTCATGATGCGGATAAAAACCCGGTTTACGGGGCTGGTGCCGGCATTTTGGCAGACGCGATCAATGGCGACGCGGAGCTGACTGGTTGAGCACAGTTCGAACTTCCCTGTATGAAAGGTGTAATCCAGCAGATATCCCCGGTGATATACCGCGCTGAAGGTATCAGCGGCGTCTTTCAGTTCAAATACCAAGAGCGCTTTTAGAAAAAAACGGCCCACCAGTCTTGCGCTTGAGCGCAGTGCCACCTTGAGGCCGCTGAAATCGGTTGTGTCGTAAGAAAGAACGTCCAGGTCACTGTCGCTAAGGGTAATGCTCCGGGCTTCTGAAATCTGCTTGAACATCATCTTTTCGATGCCGGCTTCAAGGAGATCGTCCACCAAAGGGAGTGGTATAAAGCGGGTAAACGATGCAATGAGAGACCAGAAGATGATGGTCCCATGGGTTTTGGGATTAAATTCCGAGCTCTTCATCAGGCTTACGGTGTTCTTTTCCAAAGAATCCTCTCGTTCGACCGCCAACGGCTTCTAATTCTGGGTAATTCTGGGGACACTTTACTTATCTCTGCGAGGATGCATTTTTTGATTAAGTAAGCTGTCCCCGGAATTATGCAGGTGGAAATCAGACGAAATCAATGTTGGTCAACTGGGAGAGATGTTTGAATTCATCCCTTCCTGTGTGGAGTGTCGGTTGATACAAGAAACAACAGATTTTGGCAAAACAGCACTGTAAACGGCCGTAATGATAACGCCTATGGCGTTCTTCGTCAAGGTTCGACCTCGAAAGAAAAAGGGGCAAGTCTGCTGTTGAACCAAATTTCTATGCAGCAATACAAATATTTATGGTATGGTGTTCGACCATCTTTTTCTTCACCTTAAACATAAGGAGGTACGGGAAATGAGCGTGAGCAATGAAATGTTGATCGAGTTGTATGCCAACATGGCGAAGATTCGGCTCTTTGAGGAACAGGTTGCCGAACTGTTCGCCGCGGAGAAGGTTCCGGGATTCGTACATCTCTACATCGGGGAAGAGGCCATCGCCACGGGTGTTTGTGCCAGACTTGAAAAGAAGGACTTCATCACCAGTACCCATCGCGGTCACGGGCATCTCATCAGCAAGGGGGGCGACATCAAACTGATGATGGCTGAACTCTACGGAAAAAGGACCGGGTACTGCAAAGGAAAAGGCGGCTCGATGCACATTGCCGACCTGGACCTCGGCATCCTCGGTGCCAACGGTATTGTGGGAGGCGGACCGCCTCAGGCGGCAGGTGCCGCACTGGCGGCCCAATACCAGGGTACGGATGCGGTTTGCGCCTGCTTCTTCGGGGACGGCGCTTCCAACCAGGGCACCACCCATGAAGCCATGAATTTGGCCACCTGCTGGAAACTCCCGGTGATTTTTGTCAATGAAAACAACATGTACGGAATCTCTTCCTGTACCACAAACTCCATGTGCGTGGCCGATGTGGCCGACCGGGCCGCCGCCTACGACATGCCCGGCCTCGTCATCGACGGCAACGATGTCCTTGCGGTTCACGAAGCGGCCCAGGAGGCGGTCAAGCGGGCCCGAAACGGCGAAGGACCGACGCTCATTGAATGTAAAACCTATCGTATCAAGGGGCATTTCGAAGGGGATCCCTGTGAGTATCGAACCGACGAGGAACTGGAGGAATGGAAAGCAAAAGACCCGGTGGTCAACTTTGAAAAAAAGCTTTTGGATATGGAGATCCTGGATCGGGAAAAATTGGATGAAATCAGAAAGGGCATCCAGACGGAACTGGCCGAGGCCGTTGCTTTCGCCGAGGAAAGTCCATTTCCGGACCCTGAAGAACTCGTCGATGATGTCTACACCCTTTAAAAAGACGTCCGATCCATACGTCCTGTTTCCGTCCCTTGACCCATATGCAATTGAAAGGAGGTTTGCTCAATGTCCACAATGACTTTTGCACAGGCCTTGAACCATGCCCACATTCTAGAAATGGAACGCGACCCCAACATCTATGTCGCCGGTGAAGATGTCGGTGTTTACGGGGGAATCTTCGGAGTGACCCAGGGATTGCAAGATCGATTCGGAGAAAAGCGCGTGCTCGATACACCCATCACTGAAAGCGCCATTGTGGGGACTGCGGTGGGCGCTGCCGCCGTGGGCCTTCGTCCGGTGATCGAATTGATGTTCATTGATTTCATCGGCGTGGCCATGGACCAGCTTTACAATCAGGCGGCCAAAATGAAGTATATGTTCGGCGGAAAAGCAAAACTGGCCATGGTCCTGAGAGCACCGTTCGGCGCAGGTATCAGCGCCGCCGCGCAGCATTCACAGTCTCTTGAGGCGTGGTTCATGCACATTCCCGGGCTGAAAGTCGTCATGCCCAGCACACCCTACGATGCCAAGGGGTTGTTCATCTCCGCCATCAGAGACGACAACCCGGTGGTGTTCCTGGAACATAAGATACTCTACGCCATGGAAGGGGAAGTGCCGGAAGAGTCGTATGCCATTCCCCTGGGAGAAGCCGACATCAAGCGGGAGGGCACGGATGTCACCGTGGTCGCCACGGCACAGATGGTCCATGTGGCCCTGGCTGCGGCGGAGAAGCTTTCCTCCGAAGGGATCCATGTTGAAGTGATCGATCCCAGATGCCTGTCGCCCTTAGATGAAGACACCATTCTGGCCTCCGTCAAAAAGACCCATCGCCTCGTGATCGTACATGAAGAAGTGAAGTTTGCAGGTTCCGGGGCTGAGATCGCGGCCATGGTGGCTGAAAAAGCCTTCGACTATTTGGACGGACCCATTCTCAGGGTTGCCGCACCTTTTACTCCGGTCCCCTTTTCCCCGCCCCTGGAACAGGCCTTTGTGCCCAGCGAAGCAGAGGTGATCCGTGCAGTGAAAGGGGTTTTTGAAGGTTGATTTGAAAGGAGGAATCCCGCTTGTCTCTGGTCGGCATCATTGCCAATCCGGCTTCTGGAAAAGACATCCGAAGGCTGGTTGCTCATGGGAGCATATTCGACAACCAGGAAAAGGTGCGGATCGTTCGCCGGGTTCTATTGGGACTTTCGGCCACGGGCGTTGACCGAATCTGCTACATGCCCGATTATTTCGGGATTGTAGAGCGAGCCCTGGGCCCTTTGGAACTGCAGGCGAGTGTATTTCCCGCCAATTTCCGGCTCACCAATACCCAGGCGGATTCTTCCCTGGCGGCCCGTATCATGGGTGAGCGTGGTGCAGCCTGCCTGGTGACCATCGGCGGCGACGGCACCAACCGGGCCGTTTCAAAGGAGGCCGGAGCGGTCCCCATCCTGCCCATTTCCACCGGTACCAACAATGTTTTTCCCACCATGGTGGAAGGGACCCTGGCGGGACTGGCGGCCGGCCTGATCGCCCGGGACCTGGTCCCGCTTGAAGAAAGCACCATCCTTTCCACTCAATTGGATGTCATGGTGGACGGTCTGGTGAGTGATCAGGCCCTCGTGGATATCGCTGTCTGCGAAGAACGGTTTGTGGCCTCCCGCGCCATTTGGGAAATGGACAAAATCCGCCATATTTTTCTCAGCCGCGCCGAACCCAGTAGTATCGGCCTGTCTTCCATCGGCGGGTTGATCCGCCCCGTAAGACCGGAAGAACCTCTGGGACTCTCTCTGGAACTGGACCCCGCGGGGGACCCCGTAACGGCTCCCGTGGCACCGGGGATCATTCGGAAGGTCCCGGTGCGCCGGGTGACCATCATGGAACCGAACCGGGAGATTCCCGTCGGGCACGTGCCGTCGGTGCTTGCCCTGGACGGGGAACGGGAAATTGAACTGCGCCCCGGCCAGCGGGCGTCAATCCGTTTGAAGACCGCAGGCCCGCGGGTGGTGGATGTGTCCCGGACCATGGCCGCTGCCGCCGGAAAGGGGGTATTCTTTCCTTTACAGGTACAAGGGGTCAAGTGAAAAAGGGGGCACACCTAATTTGTGAGACCGGGGACGTTCTTAACTTATAAACTTAAATGCGCTCAAACCCTTCTTCCCCCTATGAGACCGGGGACGTTCTTAACTTATAAACTTAAATGCGCTCAAACCCTTCTTCCCCCTAGTTCCCATGCCCCGCGGGGGGACCCATCCGTGTAATTATGGACAGACCACCTTTATTTACTCTGTGGTGCCATATTACCCCTGAATTTCCTATGCCGTTTCAAGAAAAGCATCGATGATTTTCGTAAGAGTTTCCAGGTGCTCAGGCTTTGCCTAGTTACCCTCAACCGGTTTGAGCGCTACGGCACCCACGCCATCAAGGGACTCTCATAACGGTGAGGGGGAAACACGTGTCCACGCTCAATAAGGCTCATTTTCCAATTCTTCCGTATCAGGGCTGAAACACTCAGGACAGCTTTCGTAGGTTTCCCCAACGAATGTGTGACCGCAATCAAGGCATTTCCTGTTCTCCTCTTTGTCATCGATACCTGCAACGACTTCGTCGGTGGCGGCGCTGTAACATTTCGGGCAACTTTCGTAGTATTCTCCCACGAAACTGTGGCCGCACGACCCGCATTTCATGTTCTTCCTTCGTCTGCCGCTGATCTCATCTTGAGCGTCATCACTCAGGAAAAAGTACGCACTTACCGGATTTGTGATGTTCAGAGGGTCGATCCCTCTGTCGGAATCGATCTTGTCATGAATTGAATCGTCGCGGTGCAAGGTGTCGTTCGCGTCGCCATACCCGCTGTCAAACTCATCGTCCCAGTCCATTTGGCGCCTCCTGCAAAACTATAGGCCGTACCGGATTACTTGATACGGAAAAAACTACTTGACAGGTTTATACGGCTTCCAAATAGAATTCATCTCCCCGGTTCTCAAAAGCATCTTTACCAAGATATTCTTCTTCGGCATTTTTTGAATATAC
>JAERTK010000264.1 GCA_016844935.1 Desulfobacteraceae bacterium
AGATGATTTTTCCTATATTCGCCGCTAAAAAAGCAATGTCTTATCAGCAAGGGGCCAATTCATGTCCATATCCCCACTCGGCTTAATCTGAGATCGGAGGAAGAGATGCAAAGTCATGAGAGTCTATTCCAAAACTACAAAGAGATCGGGAACCTGATTGCAGAGCAGGGTCAGGATTTTGTCATCTCTATGGCTATCCTGGTGGTGGGTCTCATTGCCATCAAGCAATTGAACAGCCGCCTGAAGCCGCTTCTGCAAAGACTCCGCCTGCGACCCGCCATGGCCTCCACCGTGACCAATATCCTCTGCGTGGTCCTTCTGTTCGTTGTCATTGGATTTGCGCTGGAATCTTTGGGCATCGTCAGCGTCGTCGTCCGCCGCTTTCTGATCCTTATCAGCCTGAGCGTAATAGGGATCATTGCCATATTCCGGCCTTTAATGCCAACCCTTCCCTTTAAGGTTGGAAACACGGTCAGGGTCGGAGACCTCCTCGGAAAAGTTGAGGCGACTACCCTTATTCACACCCGCATGAAGACCTTCGACGGGAGGACCGTCTTTATCCCCAATTCCAAGATACTCAACGATTTTGTCATTAACTACCACTTCACAGAAACCCGGCGGGTCAGTTTAGACGTGGGCATCAGGTATGATCAGGATATTTTGAAGGCAAAACAGATCCTAGAATCGATTATGATCGAAGACCCACGGGTAAAGGTCAAGCCCAGGCCCGCAGTCTATTTCGTGAAAATGGCGGACAGCTGTATTGAACTGGGAGGCCGTTGCTGGGTCGATAATGTGAAATGGTGGGTGACCAAATGTGATTTGCAGGAGAAGACCAAGCTTCGCTTTGATCACGAAGGGATCACCATAGCCTTTCCCCAACTGGATGTGCATCACCATCAGGGGAACGTTTCCCCTGAATTTGCGGGAGGATCGGAAAACAGCTGCCTTCGTCATTCCCGCGTAGGCGGGAATCCAGTCCCACCGCGGGTGGATGATTCCACTGGTTTCCCGCCTACGCGGGAATGACGTCCTTGGAGCTTTCTTATATGGGCATCAAATTTGATGTACTGGTAGAAACCTATGTGATGCCGCTCAGCGGCATTGCAGAGGAAAATGAGTTATCGATCATATCAATAGGGTGGGGGGGCTCATGAAGCTTCTGGAGGCACTAAAGATCATTGACAAGGGGTGGGTGGAGAAACCAAAGGGCTTCCGGGTCCATTTTCAGAGGCAGATCAATGGCGAATGGGTGACAGACTACGTGCCTGGTGAAAAGGATAAGCCGCTGGATTCAGATGTAGCGGCATGGAGGCTGGCATGGAAGCTCACCCAGGCCACGAAAACCGAAGGCACCGGGACCGGTGATGAGACTCTTGTAAATATCTATGTGGTTAATGACCTGGGTGAACCGATAAAATATTACGCTTTGAATCAATTCAAGGTTTTCAATCCGGTCGATATCACGAAAAACGCCCTTTCAGCGGTGCGGGGATAACATGACGAACGGTGGGGTGGTTCCTTTGCATGAATAGGGTCGTCGGCCTACAAGGGAGGAACAGGAATGGGGGAATGCCCCCATCCTTTCAGTAGCGCCAATAGGGATAGTACCAAGGCCCGCAGGGCCCCCACCGGCCCCAGAACCCGATAGGATAGGGATAAGGAACATACACCACCGGTTTTTCCTTTTCCCAGAGATAAATACCTCGAATAATAAGATAGGGATAGTGATACCTCAATCTGCTCCTGGTCGTGGAGATGGCGCGTAAACAGCCCGAGATCAGATTTGACACCATTTCGAGTTCGACGGGTATTGAGACCATCGAAAGGGGAAGAAAGCATGCGGTATGAATGATGAGGGATGCGTCAAGATAACGTCTTAAACGGATGACGATTTGTTTACACTTTAGAGGGGATATTCACCATGTATTTGGAATTCAAAAATTTCCGCGGTATGTTTCTCGGAGTTTCGTTCCTTTTTTTCATGTCTGCCTGCAGTCAGGAGGTGCCAAAACCCACCGAGCGGATTCGGGCCATTAAAACCATCACCGTTGCGGAAAAGACATCCGGCCCCCTCCGGAAGTTTTCAGGGGCGGTGGAAGCGGTGGACAGCTCCATCCTCGCCTTTGAGGTGCCCGGAAACGTGAAAGAGGTGCGCGTCAAGGTGGGCGACCGGGTGAAAAAAGGGCAGACCATAGCCATCTTAAACGAACGCACGTTCCTGTTGGACGTTCAGGCCGCCGAAGCAGCGGTGGAACGGGCCAAGGTTCAGCTTGCCGACAAAAAGAACGACCTGGACCGTTTTAAAAGGATCGCGAAAATGGACGCGGGGGCCGTCAGCCAGTCCTCCATTGACAAGTCTAAAGCCGCCTATGACAGTGCCGTCAAGAACGTCAAATATGCCCGCTCCCAGGTCAAGCTGGCAAAACGGGATCTTGAAAAAACGGTACTGGTTGCGCCTTTTAACGGCATTATCGGCGAAAAATATGTGGATCCCTTTCAGGAAGTCAAACGCGGGGAACGCCTGTTTATTCTTTTTTCAGAACGTGCCATGGAGATCGCCGTCCAGATTCCCGAAACGGTTATCAGCGAAATTCATTTGGACCTCCCTGCCGAGATTCGATTCCCAACCCTGCCCGACCGTATTTACAAAGGTGTCGTATCCGAAATCAGTTCCGTTGCCGGAACGGCCAATGCCTTTCCCGTCAAAGTGGCCGTGGTGGATGGCGGAAGCGAAATCCGCCCCGGGATGACGGCTGAAGTCATATTCATGCTCTCCCCCAAGCATCAGAAAGCCGGTTATCTGGTCCCCCTTTCCGCTGTTGCCAAAGGGGGCGGCAAATCCGATTTTTATGTTTTCATCTTCGATAAAGCAAGCGCCACCGTCAAGAAAACGCCCGTCAAAGGCGGGGGCGTCACGGGAAACAGGGTGGGTGTCAACGAAGGGGTCAAAGCGGGGGATATAATCGCCGTGGCAGGGGTAACATTTCTGGAAGACGGCCAAAAGGTCAAATTGATGAAAGAAAATTAGGGGGTCTTCCTTTATGTCCTTTATCACCCGTTTTGCACTGGATAACACGCGTCTGACCATCGTATTCATCGCCATGGTGATTCTCATCGGCCTCAACCAGTTCCTTCATTTCCCCCGCCAGGAAGATCCCCCCGTCACTATCAGGGAGGTGGTGGTTACGGCGTTTTACCCCGGCATGAAACCGGCTGATGTGGAAGAACTCATCACCCGAAAGCTGGAAGCCCAGATCCGCACCCTTCCTGAAATCGATGACATCTGGTCCGATTCCAAATCCGCCACCGCCATTATCCACGCCGAAACCCGAGATGAATATGATGATCTTGACGCCATCTGGCAGAAGGTGCGCAATAAGATGATCGATATTCAACCGGAGCTGCCGACCGGCACCATCGGGCCCTTTGTCAATGATGAATTCGCTCTAACAGCGGTGGCCACCATGGCGCTCTGGGCAGATGGGTTTTCCATGGCCGAGATGCGGCTGGTGGCACGCGATATCCGGGACAGGCTGTACGAACTCAAAGGGATTCAAAAGGTAGAGCTGTATGGGGTGCAGGAAGAGCAGGTCTTTTTAAAGTTCTCCGCTCCAAAGCTTTCCCAGTTCGGCATAAGCCTGGAAGAAATCCAGAACACATTGATTCAACAGAACGTGGTACTCCCCGGCGGCCGAATCGATGCGGCCGGGCAGGACATCCGGGTGGAACCCTCCGGTAATTTCCGTTCCGTGGAGGATATTGAAAGGGTCCAGATCGCCATTCCCGGAACAGAGCAGACGGTGGCCTTGAAGGATCTGCTGGCAGTGGAACGGGCCTACATCGATCCCGCAAAAGACATTGCCTATTTTAACGGTCACAAAGCCATCGTCATCAGTGTATCCATTATTACGGGCACCAATTCCGTGGCTTTCGGGGAGGAGTTGACCCAAAAGCTTAACACCTTAACGGCTGACCTCCCCTTGGGGTATGTCGTCGAATATGCCACCTTTCAGCCGGATCTCGTGGAAGCCGCCGTCAACGGGGGTCTCAACAACGTCTATCAGACCCTGGTCATTGTTCTGGTGGTGGTCATGCTGTTTCTGGGGATCCGTACCGGTTTGATCATAGGCTCCTTTGTTCCCATGACCATGCTCCTGGGCATGATTGGCATGGGGTTTTTCAATATTCAACTGGAGCGGATCTCCATTGCTTCTTCCATTATTGCCCTGGGCATGCTGGTGGATAACGGCATTGTGGTTGCTGAGGATATCCGCACCCGCCTCGAAAATGGTGTGGATAAAAAACAGGCCTGTATTGAAGCGGGAGCAACCCTTTCTGTTCCGCTCCTCACCTCCTCCCTGACAACGATCCTGGCCTTTGTCCCCATGCTCCTTGTCGACGGGCAGACGGGCGATTATGCCTACTCCCTTCCCATGGTGGTGATGCTGCTGCTCATGTCTTCCTGGTTTCTTTCCATGTACATGACCCCAGCCATGTGCCTTTGGTTCATTAAAGTCAAACCGAAAAAGAAAGCATCAAAAACCAGCGTTGCTCAGGCGGAAAACAGCACCGAAAGCAAACAGGAGGACCCCTATTCAGGGCGGTTTTATAAGGTTTACAAGGGCATGTTGAAACAGGTGCTCCGCTTTCGGATTTTCGTTCTCATGTTTGCAGTGGGCACACTCGTACTGGGAGGTTGGGTGAGTACCAGCCTGGTCAAGGAGTTTTTTGGACCCAGTGAGCGGAACCAATTCCTGGTGTATCTGGATTTGCCGGCGGGAACAAGAATTGGTACCACGGAAGAAGCGGTCAACCGTCTGACGAACTGGCTTTCCGACAAGGAGATAAACCCCGAAATCACCAGCACCATCGCCTATGTGGGGACCGGTGGCCCCCGCTTTTTCCTGGTTTTATCGCCCTTTGATCCGGACCCCAATCTGGCTTTTGTGGTGGTGAATACCGAAGGGGCCGAGGAAGTTCCGGAATTGGTGGAACGGGTCCGCCGGCATCTGGCGGATGCGTTTCCTAATGTCTCGGGACGGGTCAAGCAGATGTGGACCGGCGGCCAAGAGCCCGGACTCATGGAAATCCGTCTTTACGGGCTGGATCCCGACACCCTTTTCGAAAATGGGAAGCAGCTGGCGGCCGCTGTGAAAGCCATCCCCGGCATACTTGACGTCAAAAACACCTGGGAAAATATGGTTCCCAAAGCAACGGTGGTGGTGGATCAGGTGCGGGCCCGCAGGGCGGGTATCACCTCCGAAGAGGTGGCCACCTCCTTGAAAGCCCACATGGACGGTGCCGAAGTGACCCAATACCGTGAAGGAGATGTGGCCATCCCCGTGATGTTTCGATCCGTGGAGCGGGAGAGAAATGCTTTGAGCGACTTCCTGAACGTCACCGTTTACTCCAAAGAAGGCGTCAGTGTCCCCTTAACCCAGATTGCCGACTTGAAACTGGAATGGGATTACAGCCGCATTTCCAGGAGAAACCAGGAAAAATGCCTGACCATAGAGACCAAACATGAATTCCTGAAATCCCCTGAACTGCTGACCGCGGTTGAACCCCTCGTTGCTGAATTAGACCTGAAGGACGGATGGTGGGAAGTGGGCGGAGAACTCGAGACCCAGGTCGAGACCCTGGGAAAACTCATGCACTGGCTCCCCTTCTGTATTTTTGGCATTTTGGCGTTGTTGATCTGGCAGTTCAACTCCTTCCGCAAGCCCATCATCATCTTTATGACCATCCCGCTGGCCTTCACCGGGGCCTTTTTCGGTATTGCAGCCATGCGCGCCCCCTTTGATTTTTTTGCCATGCTGGGACTCTTAAGTCTGGCAGGCGTCATTATTAATAACGGCATCGTCCTGTTGGACAAGATCGATTCTGAAAGGCGCCAAGGCGCCGAACCTTACAGCGCCGTTATGACAGCAGCCGTATCCCGATTCCGCCCCATTTTGATGACGACAGTTACGACGGTGCTGGGTGTCATGCCGCTTATTATAACAAAGGACCCGGTATTCTATGCCATGGCCATCGTCCTGGGTTCCGGCCTTATATTCGGATCGGTACTCACCCTGGGCGTTGTACCGGTACTGTACGCCTTGCTGTTCAGGGTCAAGGGACCCAGAAAAGCATGAGTTTTGAATGGTCAGATAATCATTTTAAATCGATTGAAAATTTTTCGTTGAAACATCGTTCGAATTTTAAAACGAACAAGGAATGTCGAATATACCCCCAGACCCAGAATGTGAGCGGCGGCTATGCCTAAATTGCCTATCCGGGTTATTTCTCCCTCGTCGGAGATCATATTATCAGTTTCAGAGATGAAGGCTGAATATGCAATCTCATATGCTGATTGTTTTGCCGTTGCCACGGCGCTTCGATTTTCAGCTTCAATCATCACTGGTG
>JAERTK010000265.1 GCA_016844935.1 Desulfobacteraceae bacterium
AGGGATCGAACGGCATTCAGAAGCCTCCTTCAGAGATTTGAGAATAGATTATTACCAGCAGGCTTTTACTGACAACTGCCAACTGATAACTGACAACTTTCTTGTTTTCTGTGACAGAAGACAAGGTGATAAGGTACTAAAGTACTACAGTTTTTATCTTGATATCCAATATCCCGTATCGATATGTCCAGACCATGTCCTCAGACTTATGAACCAGGGAATAAGGTCTTTTTCTGTCATCGGTCTTGTACCCTTGATCTCCGAAACCCAGCTTTACCATGCCGGACTTGGCTTGGCCGAAGGTCCGTTTTATAAAGGTTTCCAGATTCCCGCCGTAAAGGCTTACCTGGTTGGTTTTAATTGGATAGCGGCTCAGGTTTGCTAGGGCTTTTCTTGTCTTTGGAAAGGGGGTCAGGTTTTTTTCACTGACTTTTATGACAGGGTGAGAGCACGCGGGCCTTTGGGCCTTACTGCCCAATGCTACTGCAGAGAGATATACAACCGGTTCGATTTTTTTAACCACCTTCTGTGCGGTGCAGGGCCCGGCGACAAAGGCGGGGAAGAGGCTGAGAAAAATATAGCCCAAAAGCCTTCTGGTGAATGGATTCAACTTGATTTCCTTTAGATAACGCTCGGGATATGTTAAACCATAACCAATAATCACAAAGTACTCTGCGCAAGTTGACAAATCAAGTATTGGCTACCTTCGGGGTTGGCGAGGCCTGATTTTACCGGGGGAACTTCTTAACGCTTCGGGTCGATTTTGTGAACCTGCGTGCGGGTGAATGTGAAACAGGGAAAGAAGCCGGGAAAGAGGAGAATCCCAGATGAAAAAATTGATCGCCATGGTCGTCATTTTCACGGACCGGGATGAAAGCCATGTGCTGACGCTTGAAAACGGCGTGTTGCACCACCACAAAGCCCCTCCGGACCCTGATGCCAACGCCACAGTGGAACTGACCCATGACCTTTTCCTCAAAATGCTCGTGGGTCAGGCAGGCATCAGGGAAACCATTTTTTCGGATGATCTTCAAACCAGCGGCAGTCGCATTGACCTGGTGCGGTTTCTGCTCCTTTTCGACAAACCCAAAGCCAATTTCAATATGGTCACACCGTAGGAGGAGACAGGCGGAAGCACCCATGTCCTTCTGATGGAACCTAACACCTGGAGGTATTCCCATGAAACGGGATGGCGCAGGAGTGAAAAACGTTTTAAAGCTTCGGCGGCAGACGGAGGAAATGCTCACCAGAAGCGCTTCTTCCCTCAAAAAGATGTCCGCCACTGACATTCGAAATTTGCTTGAGGATCTTCAGATTTACCAGATCGAACTGGAGGCGCAGAATAAAGAGCTGAAACGGATGCACAAAGATCTGGAGGATGCAAAGGAAGCGTTTCGGCAGAGTGAAATGCGTTATCGGACCCTGTTTCGAGAGTCAAGGGAAGCCCGAAGCCTGGCTAAAAACGGCAAGATTGTTGAGGTGAACGGGAAATGGCTGGAATTGCATGGCTTTGATGACGAAAAGGAAGTTCTGGGAAAGGACGTTATCCACTTTATCTATGAAGAGGACCGGAAGATACTGGAGGATCGGCGAAGGCGATGGCCGGAAAAACTGGAAGCCGTCTACGAACTGAGAGATGTACGCCGCGATGGATCCATCATAGACGTGGAAGTTTATTCAAGCCGGATTTCCATTGGGGGGGAAGACGCTATCCTGGCCACCATTCACGATATCGGCGATCGCAAGCGGCTTGAAGTGCAGACACGGGAAATGCGGAAGATGGAAACCGTGGCCACTCTGACGGGGGGTATCGCCCACCATTTCAACAATGCCCTGTCATCCATCACCGCACACACCGGGCTTCTGGAAATGAATTTTTCAGACAATGAAAAAGTCATGCAGTGCGTAACACCCATGAAGCGGGCAGCGGACCGTATGGCGAATTTAACAGCGCAGCTTCTGGCCTCCGGCCTGGGGGGAAGATATCACCCCAGACCGCTTAAGATCGGCGATTATATTCAATCTATCCTATCGTCCATGCGTCAACATATCTCCCCTTCCGTCCGCCTGGAATTCGAACCGGCACCGGATGAGCCGCGGGTGACTGTTGAACCGAACCAGATCGGCATGGCGGTTTCCGCTGTGATTGAAAATGCTGTTGAGGCCGTTGGAAATAGGGGTTCCATCAATATTTCATGTGAAAAAGAGATTTTAAACGGGGTGCTACAGGATGGATATCCCACCCATAACCCGGGACCTTATGTACGCCTTCACGTCAAGGATAACGGGAAGGGGATGGACTCAGAGACCCTGGAAAAGGTGTATGATCCATTTTTCACAACCCACTTCGTGGGCCGGGGCTTGGGGTTAAGCGCGGCATATGGAATTGTCAAAAATCATGGTGGGTTTATTCATATGGAATCAAAGCTGAATCAGGGAACCTCCGTTCGATTATACCTGCCGGCCACGGAAGATGATGGAAGCAAGGGCGAATGAAAAACCGACGGCAGGGATTTATGACCGGCATCTGGGGGCAAATGGATCAAAGATTTTGTCAGAAATGGATGGAGAAACCCCTCGACCATCGTCCGCTATTGAAAATCTTATGCGGCCCTCTTCTTCTTGAAATAGGGTAGCAATCCTGATCTCACCCCGGTTATGGTAGTTCCCGCAAGTTTTACGGCATTGGTCACGGCGGTGTTTATCTGAATCGGCCTCTTGTCCACAACGCTTGACTGTCTGGAAAAACTTTTCAGGCTGGAACCGATTGTGGCGACCCGGTTTGCGGCCATTTCCATATCAGTCAGTAGCTGACCCAAATTCTCTGCCAGGAATTCATAGGTTAAGCCACCATATTTTAGATCCGGATTTCTTTCGGAATACTCTTTCAAAACAGGAAGCAGATCACGCCAGAGCTTCTGCAGAAGTGTCATATTGAACATGACTTGGCTGAGGGGATTGTTGATCTCATGGGCCATGCCTGCCACAAGCGTTCCCAGGGCATCCATCTTCTGCACCTGATAGAGCTGCTGTCGGCTCTCCTGCAGCGCCACCTCTGCTCTCTTGCGAGCATCAGATTCCTTTTCTAATTCTCTGACCCTCTCTGCTAATTCCTCATATCCAGGTTTTTCCACCATGGAAAAATCCCCCGACTACGCAAAATAAAATATCTTGCTATGCAGCGCCTTCAGCTATCTGCTCAATATGATGAAATTTGATTTTTCTATGCAGGGTCGTGTAATCAATCTTGAGTCTTCTGGCCGCCTCACTCTTGTTCCCGTCTGCCAGGGCCAACACCTCCTCGAGAACCTTTTTTTCATACATGTCCCTCAGACCCGTAATAATCTCTTTGAGTGGTTTTCGACCATCACAAACAAAGGCGGGAAGGCCATCTGTTTTTTTCGTTTCCTGTATCAGGCGTGAGCTGAATGTGAGGTGCTCAGGCCGGATGGGTCCATTCTCCTCACAGAGGAGTACGGCCTGTCGAATCACGTTTCGCAGTTCCCGAACATTCCCCGGCCAATGATAAGAAGAGAGGGACATCAATGCTTTTTCAGAGAACCCACCGCATCTCTTTTCCAGCTCTTTCCCCACCTCATCCATGAATCTCCTGGCCAGGTAGGGAATATCTTCACTTCTCGCTCTCAGGGAAGGCGTTTTTATGCTGAACTCGTTCAGTCGGAAGTAAAGATCCGACCTGAAACGCCCTGCCTCCACATCCTTTTCCAGGGCCTGGTTTGTGGCGACAACGATGCGGACATCGACACCCAGTGCCCCTTTGGCCCCGAGTCTCTGGACCGCCCGTTCCTGTACGGCTCTCAGAAGCTTCTGCTGCACCACATGGGAAATATTGCCCACCTCATCCAGAAACAGGGTCCCACCATCGGCCAATTCGAATTGCCCCGGCTTATCCCCATGAGCCCCGGTAAAGGCGCCCTTCATAAAGCCGAAGAGTTCACTTTCAATCAATGTCTCAGGAATGGCCCCGCAGTCCACGCACACAAACGGCCCTCCTGCCGCAGGGCTGAGATCGTGAATAGCATTGGCCACAAGTTCCTTACCGGTACCGCTCTCACCTTCTATCAAAACCGTAAATGGCGTGGGCGCCACCTTTTTCACACGATTGACAAGGGTTTTCACCGGACCGCTTTTCCCCATCAGATCAAAAAGAGAGACCGGGTCCTTCAGGGCATTTCTCAATCGACCGATCTCCGCCACAAGGGCTTGCTTCTCCAGGGCCCTTTCAATGGTGAAAAGGAGATCGTCTTTGTCAACCGGTTTGATTACATAATCATATATGCCTGCTTTCATGGCCTTTACCGCAATTTTAACCTCCCCATAACCCGTGATCATGACAAGGGGTACGGAGGGAACCCGCTCCTTCATTTCAATGGCGACCTGAAGCCCGTTCCTTCCGGGCAGCAGATAGTCTAAGAGAACCATGTCCGGCATTTCTTTCTCAAACTGCCTGAGTGCCGATTCACCGTCCTGTGCTTCGATGATAGTATGTCCGGTTTCCTCAAGCATATTCCGGGTCAGCCACAAAAAATCGGGTTCATCATCCACAATCAATATTTTTCTGTTTGACGACTTCATTGGCAACCCTCCGGATTGATGATTGTCTAGTGCTGATTGAAACCAAATCCAACGTACAATGACCGCCGAAGGCCCAGTGGCTCATCCCCTCTTTCCGTTACAAAACACCATGGGGCCCAAACCATTCAAATCCGTTAACCCCCGGATTTGATGGGGAAAGAGAGGCGCCTGGGCAATTGTTTTGTCAGAAAACCTCGAGCAAATCTCCCGGATATACGTCTTCTGCTCAGCCCTCCTGACTGAGCAGAACCCGCAATCTGTGTCAGGAACCACCATGTTGACAATGATATTACCACAGGGGATCTTACCGGTCTTTAAAGCGCCCATCATCCGTTCCAATTCGAGGAGCCCCATGGCCTCGGGTATGGTCGTCGCAACAAAACCGGTCTTTTCGGGGTCTGTCAGACTCTCTTGAATCCGCCTCACATTCTTAGACAGGGCCAAGGCCTTTTCCGCGGCCCCGGTCAACCGCACGACCCCCTTGTATTTCAGCAACAACCTGAAAAAGGCTTTTAACCAGTCTCTGACCAGAGCGGGAAGTTCCAGAAAGCGGAGAAGATGGCCGGTAGGCGATGTGTCCAAGACAAAGATGTCAAAAGCCCTTTCTTTCCTCAAGTCCATGATCGTGTCTAACGACATGATCTCATCAAGGCCAGGGGGAGCAAGTTCGAGCATTTCGGTCATTACCTCACGGTCAAATTTGATATCGGTGCCACCAGCCAGAAAATTGTCAAACACCTCTTCCATATCGCCTTTAAACGCCTCTTTGAAATCCACCCACAGGCGATCCGCGTCTATCTCGAGGGCGAAAAGACCTTCGATTTTGGATTCTGGATTCCGGTCTCCGGCCACTGACCACTGTACAGCTCTAATCTCATCTCCGATGGGCTGATTCAGGGAATCCGACAGAGAATGTGCAGGATCCGTGGAAAAGAGAAGCACCTTTTTCCCCGGGTTGTTTCGCGCTAAATAAAGGGCCGCTGCCGAAGCGAACGTGGTCTTCCCGACCCCCCCCTTGCCGCCAAAGAGGACAAATTCCAAGTCGGGGTCAAGAGTGAGACAGGAGCCGGGCACTTCCGCCGTCTGAATCCGTTTCAGGTGACTTGTGGGAACGGGCGTACCCGAGAGATAACCCGCCATCCTTTTCAGTCCATCGATCCCGTTAATCTCATGGGGAAACAAGGGAACCCGGACCAGATCATTTTTGGAAAAAAGATCCTCTATTTCCATCAGCGGCTGTTTTTGATCCTCTCTTTTCGACCTGCAAAGCAGGCATTCTTCCGATTCGGCAACACGGTTTATGATAAGTTCTTTCACCGGGACATGGATCTTTTCGAGAGAGCCCATCAACTTTTCCGTTTCATAAATGCTCATCGGTTCAGGGATCATAACCGGCACAAATCGGGTGCGTTCCCTGTCCGAAAGGAGCGTCTTCACCTTGTCGATATCTGAAGAAAGGTCGTCTAAGAAAATATCGCACGCATCTTTAACATATTTTTTCCCGGTGAAATGCCTGAACATATAGCGGTGCTTGTGCTGCATCAGGTCCATGACCTCAATCCATTTTCGCATCTGATCAGGCAGATTGAGCATCCGCACCGTGTGGCCTGTTGGGGCCGTATCCACTATCAGGATGTCGTAGGCACCCTCTTTCAAAAGATTGGCTATTTCGATGATAGCCATGACCTCATCCATGC
>JAERTK010000266.1 GCA_016844935.1 Desulfobacteraceae bacterium
TCTGGCATCGGGGGTCATTCATTTCAAATCCCCTCATTTCCTGAGGCTGGACCAGGAAAAGCCGGCACCCGAAGTGATCATCGCAAATGACAACATTCTCTGGTGGTACATCCCCCGAAAGAAAGAGGCCCACCGGTACCAAGCGAAAGACTTCGGCCGGGAATTGAGACTGCTCAGTGACATTTTCCGTGGTTTGGCGGAGGTTAAAGACAGTTTTCAAGTTCAATTACAAGAGAAAGATGAAAATGGAGATGATAAAATTGTGATGGTGCCCGATCCGCCTTGGCAGGAAATTAATCGCATTATCCTCACCGTAAACCCCGAACATGAAATTCGCTCGGTTCGCATTTTCAACGCTCTTGGAAGTGTAACCCGGTTTGACCTAGGCGATTTTTCCATCGGCAAGACCTTCGTAAACGGATTCTTTCATTTTATTGCGCCGCCCGGAGTCAACGTCATTTCAGAATCTTCCTGATTTTTTCCAGCAGAACGTGGCGGTCAGGTGGTTTCACCACATACCCCCGGGCACCCAGGGAAACCGCTTTGATGATCGATTTTTTTCTTCCGCACCGGAGAGCATGAGGATTCTGGCATTATTGTCATAGGCCATGATCTCTTTCAAAACGGTAATACCATGCACCTGGTCCATAAAAATATCCAGGGTCACCACATCCGGACGAAGCGATTTATAAAGTTCCAGCACCCCGCCGCCGTCCTCCGCCTCTCCGCAGATCTCATACTGCTCGTCCCCGAGCACCTTCCTCAGGATCTTCCTCGTGATAATGGAATCATCCACCACCAACACCCGGTAGGGGGTTCCATCCGCTTTCAACCCATCGGAACCCCGTTGATTATCGGTCGTCATGATGTTTCAAACTCCCGAGCCAGTTTCAAAACGCTCCCTTTTGCCCAATCTCTGCGTCAGGCTCAAATTTTAATCCTCAAAATATTCAAAAAAATGGCGTATGCCGTTCAAAATGCGCCGGCCGTTCTTCAAAACATCAAAACCGAAACCTCCAAACAAATAATTGGATATTTCCATCCGGTGTTTCCCCAGGAAACTTGGGGGTCACATCTTGATTTGTGGATTGTAAGGGCCTCGGCAAAAAATAAACATACAATCTGACTTGTCCTTTGGCCCGTCTACTGCGTTGTATCCACCGGCACATATACACCAATATGCACTGGTGGATACACCTTCCCTATGTACGAACCAAATTGCGGCGCCATCTTGCGCATTTAGTTTTTGCCGAGAACCTAATTCCCGATGCTATCGTTATTTTAGTTGTTGCAAGAAGGAAATATCTGACAATTAGCAGATTGATGAGGATTTGTGCGTATTTCAGAGCGGCAGAAATTGAACTCGATTCAGCAGGTCTTCAGGTTCGCCAGCATTTGAAATGAGTTCCAGATTGCTGATGCAAGCGCCGATAGTCGTCCCCATTTGGTGGACATAAATCACCCCGCCAAAAGGCATGTCTTCTTGTTGTCGTTTGGTTGCCTCAGCGAGGAGATCATCATCGTGTGTAAAAAGCACTCGACCCAAATCAGTCGCTCGATCTAATAATGCTGAATCATCCATATGGTCGGCGCCATCTTCATAGGCTGTAATGACATCTACGCCACGCAAACGCAGACCCACGGTTATGCTTCGTGGCACATTATGATCCATATAGAACGCAATCACAATCAGATCAATCCTTTGGATTTCAACCGGACAGCAAGAGGTGTTTGCCCTGCGACTTTCCGCGCCTGACTCGCAAAAGCAAGCCTTCTTTCAATATCCCTATCAAGTTCATCTTGATGATCCCAGTAGTAGGCTAACGCTGAGTATATCTGGCCAAGCGTAAGATGAGGGTGTTGAAAATATAGCTCTTCAGGGCTCCACCCGTAGGCGCTTTTTTCCAGGACAATCTCGATTACCTTCATGTTTGTACCCACTATGATAGGTACCCCTTTGTCATCCAATGCCACATGCTCATACTTTGTTTTTTCAGAAGTCAATGACATAACCAACACCTCGCATCCTAAAATTTGCTGTAGTCAGAATATATCATGGAATTAAATATCTATCAAACGCAATAATTAATCAATTCCTATGGACCTGGACATAAGCTTACTCCTTCAAGCGATCTAGTGTCCGTCCATAAATAGGGTTTTTTGGGCGATCCAAAGGTGAATAAGATTCACCGTAAGCCTTCGCTACGCACTTATAATGCACCGCGTTAACAAATTTCCTGGAATTTTGCTTTTAACCCATGCAGGAGAAACACCCGTCCCTTGGTTTGCGTAACAGACCTTTAATTTAGATTTTCCGGTTATGCCATTTCACTCCATAGCCGAAACCGTTCGGTACTGGCAGAGGATCCTGAAACTTCAATAATCCGCCCCCGCCCCGTTGGGATTGTCCGATTTGAGCAATGCCCTCCTTGTTTTGATCGTTCTAGCCGGCACAAAAGAAGGGGCGGACCTCATGGAGAGAATTTATCATGAAACCTCCCAACGGGCCTCCGAAGGCACCGGAATTCTTGATGGGTAGGAAGAAAAACACCGCCTTCTGTGGATAAATATCCCCTTCTGGTATAACCTCAAAATCTTTGGATACTTTGAAAGCCGGGGATACACCTTCCCCATGAGCGATTACTGTCAATACATCTGGGGCACCACCCGAATGGACAGTAAAAATCCCATTGAGGGGCTTGCACGAAAGGCCCTTGAGGGCGAACTCAACACCGGGCTGGATAATCATATCCAGATGTTAATCCGGAACATCCAGCCACAGAACGAACAGCCGGAGGGTACACATATAATTTTTGACTGTGTGTGGAGAATAATTCCGTCGTTTAATGAACCGACGGTAATTGATGATCGCATCGGTAATGCCCATCGATTTCCCCCTTCTCTATTTTAGCCATGGCCCTAAAATATTCATCTTTCCGTGTAACATCCGTCAGCCGTGCATAACGACGTGTCATCTCAATACTGCTATGCCCCAAAAGCTGCTGTAAACACTCCAACCTCATGCCAGCATTTAAGAGTTCACTGGCAAAAGTATGCCGCAATGCATGCAACGAATACCCTTTGCCAGATAACCCCGAAAGCCTGAGATATTTAACAAATATCCCCTTTGCGCCCGAGTAGCTCAGTGTTTGCCGACACCGCCCGTAAAATAAATGCGGAATGGATGGATCTCGAATCTGGAGCCAAGCTTGTAAGGCTGCCATTGCATCTTCGCTTAGATAAACAACCCGTCCAACCCGGTTCTTCCGGGCCTCAAAGATTTCGATCCGTTCTTCTCCAAGATTTACATCCGAAACCCTTGTATGGAGTAACTCACCAATGCGCATCCCGGTTCGCAGCAAAGTTAAAATTATTGCACAGTCGCGAGGTTCCTTGATGACCGATAAGAGCTGACGAATGTCCTTGGGATCTATAGCACGTGGTAATGCATCAGGTATTCTGATCTGTAGTTTTCGTTTTAATATTTTGGGATGGATAATCTCATTTTCAACCAGATATGCGGAAAAAGCATAAAGGACCATCAACTTAAATTCAATACCCGTGAATGAATGATATTCATGCTGCTTTCTTGTATAGAATTTCCACATCCCGCATGAAATTGGTGCATTCTAATTTGTCGTTACTGCGCTTTCGTTTGAAATTAGACATTTTTACTTTCACAACTCTTGGATT
>JAERTK010000267.1 GCA_016844935.1 Desulfobacteraceae bacterium
CTGTTCAGGAACGCGAAAACCCGGACATAGCCTTTTGCTGAAATGTTATTTTCGCAAAAAACCTTAACAACTTGGCCCGTAGATCACCTAAACCGTTATTATTTAAGACTTTTGTGCGTGATCCAAAAGAGCCACACCCAAATTATTCCACGACGATTGGCGCCCTACCGAGAGTACTCGTATACCCCATATATCTTTTCCGAACAGCAACTTGGCCTAATACTTGGAGCAATAGATAGCTTGTGCAAAAAAGGCATATCAACGCATTCCGATCTGATCTTCCCGGTCGTGTTCCGTATCCTTATTGGTTGCGGAACGCGAATCACAGAAACATTGTGCATTGAAAAAAAGGACATTGATTTGGAGAGTGGATCGCTGATTTTGCGCCATACGAAAGATGCAAAGGAACGGATTATTCCGGTGGCAGCATCTCTTGTGAAGAGATTCAGGTTATATCAAAAAAAATGCCAAGTCTTTCGAAATTTCGATTCTAAAACCTGGTTTTTCCCTAATAAAAATGGATTGCCGTACAGCTCTGAGACAGCATATAGCCTATTCAGAAGAGCCCTATCTGTTGCCGGAATCTCTCATGGAGGCAGAGGAAAAGGCCCGCGTCTGCATGATCTTCGCCACACTTATGCTGTTCGCGTCCTGAATAAATGGGTCCAGGCGGGGAATAATCTCACGACGGCGCTCCCATACCTTGCCATCTATATGGGGCATGAGGGGCTGAAGGCTTCCCAGCACTATCTCCGTCTTACCGCGACGATGTTTCCCGAGTTACTCCAAACCGTGGAAAAAAAATACGGGTGGATCATACCGGAGGTGTATCATGAGTGAAACCGATTTCGCACGATATATAACCGGCTTTCTGTCACGGTATTTGCCCGGCCAACGGAACCTGAGTAAGAATACGATTTCTTCGTATCGGGATGCCTTCAAATTGTTCCTCGTCTACTGCGAATCTGAGGAAAATTTGAAGATCAAAAAAATCATTATCGCCGACATAACCCCCGAATTGTTGATGAGGTTCCTTGCATGGCTCGAACGCGTTCGCGGATGTGGAATAGCGACTCGCAATCAGCGATTAGCTGCATTCAAATCGTTTTTCCATTACGTCGTAGGGGTGGATCCCAAACATCTGTTGCTTTGCCAACAAATACTCGGTCTTCCCATGAAAAAATCCCCTCGCCCGACGATGAGTTTTTTCTCCCCTGAGGGACTCCACCGACTTTTGAGACAGCCAAATACTGCCACAAAAAATGGACGTCGTGATCATGCTATGCTCGTGCTTCTCTACGACACCGCGGCCAGAGTTCAGGAGATTATAGACCTGGCTGTACGCGATATTAGATTGGAGCAGCCGGCTACGGTGGTTCTTCATGGCAAAGGTCGAAAAACACGTGTTGTTCCCATTAGTGCGAAAACCGCGTCTATAATGGAAAAGTATCTGAAGGAGAGAGGATATATCGGTGGGACAGGATTTCTTGATTTTCCGGTATTTACGAATAGCCGCAATTGCAAACTCACCCGTGCAGGTGTCGCGCACATCCTGGCAAGACACGTTAAGTCCATGTCAACCAAGGACAGTCACTTTGTGCCTAAATCTGTTTCCCCTCATTCCCTTCGACACAGCAAGGCTGTTCATCTTCTACGAAGCGGCGTTCCCCTCATACATATACGTGACTTTCTTGGGCATGCGTCAGTAAAAACCACAGAAATCTACGCCAAAGTAGATGCAGAGGGAACACGTAAGGCTCTTGAAGAGGCATATGAAGTTCCTTCACAAGAGAACATACCGGCATGGGAGAACAACAAATCTCTGATGTCTTGGCTTTCCGAGCTTTGCGAATGAAATATTATGTAAAGTTGTTAGGGTTCATGGCTTTGAAAAAAAACGAGATGTCCTGGCAACTTTACATAAGTAAAAGCTTTACATAATTTCCCGTACCGGTTTTTCCAAGGATCAGGACCGTCTGTCGATTGGAAACAAAATCGAGCTGCTGAAAAAATGGGCCTCGAAAAAATCCTTCAAAACCTGAACAAAAAGCGGCAAAACGCCCTGAACATGGGGGGAGAAGACCGGATTCGAAAACAGCATGCCAAGGGAAGGCTTACGGCCAGGGAACGTATCCATAAACTGCTGGATAGGGATTCGTTTTTTGAAATGGGCTTGTTGGCCCATTCGGCCATGCCGGGCATGGGAGATAAAACACCGGCCGACGGCGTGATCTGCGGATACGGGCGCATGGGGGGGAGGCCCGTTGCGATCATCGCCAATGATTTTACCATCTTGGCTTCAACCAATGCCGAGACCAACCTGAAAAAAACCCTTCAATTCAAAACCCAGGTGAAAGAGAAGGGCGGAATGCCTCTTATCTGGCTGGGGGAATCGGGCGGGGCACGCATGCCCGACTGCCAGGGATCGCGAGAGTTCTGCACCCTTTCCGGTGGCGGTGTGGATACCCTGGCGCCCGCCTACACCCATTTTCGAACCCACCCCTTTATTTTCGCCGCCATGGGGGAGTGTTACGGTATCCCCGATTTTCAGGCGGCCCTGGCGGACTTCGTAGTTCAGGTGAAGGGGAGTACGCTCTCCGTCTCAGGCCCAAGAGCCCTGGAGCGGGCCGTGGGGCAGACGCACTCCCCGGAAGAGATGGGCGGCTGGAAAGTCCATGCTCGAACCACCGGTTTGACGGATCGGGTGACGGACAGCGAGGAAGACTGTTTTGCCATGATCCGGACCTTTCTCAGTTATATGCCGGACAACAGCCATCAGCTCCCGCCATCCATGCCGGATCCGGGAGAATCCGCCGGTACCCCATCCCGAATTCTGGCGCATTTTACCGCCGACCGAAAAAAACCCTATGACATGCACCCCGTTGTGGGCTGTCTGGTAGACGGGGAAAACTATCTGGAACTGAAGCCGGAATATGGTGCCATGCTCATCACGTGCCTGGCCCGAATCGGCGGGGAGGTGGTGGGGGTCATGGCCAATAACCCGGCCGTCAACGCCGGGGCCATGGATGTTAGGGGGCTGGATAAATTAACGGGCTTTATCTGTTTATGCGATTCCTATAACATTCCCATGATTTTTCTTCATGACACCCCCGGGCATCTGGTGGGCAAACGGGCGGAGCAACAAAAGGTGGGCGCCAAGGTGGTTCGCGCCCAACAGGCCCTGTTTCAAGCCACGGTTCCAAAAATCAGTGTGATCATCCGTAAAAGTTATGGGAAAGCGTGTACCAACATGTGCGGCCCGGGTGCGGGATACGATTTTTTGGCCGCATGGCCCACGGCGGAAATCGGTTTCATGGATCCGGAGATTGCCGCCGATATTGTTTATGTCGGGCTTTCCCCTAAAGAACGAAACGCCTCCCTTCAAAAAATGATCGGGGATCTTTCCCCCTATCCGGCGGCAGGATCCTACCATATCCAGGATATTATCGATCCCGAAGATACACGGGCCTATCTGATGAAGGTTCTGCGGATCATCGGGAATTGGAAAAACAAGGGCATGGGGCAACACAGACTCGCCAACTGGCCCTCGAAATTCTAAATGAGAGTGTGAACACCATGTGGAAAACTGAACTGGAAGAGCTGAACCGAAGGAAAAAAATCGCCCATAATCTGGGGGGTGAAAAAAATATCGCCAAACAACACGACCGAGGAAAGATGACCGTTCGGGAACGGATTGATGCCCTCTGTGATTCGGAATCGTTTCTTGAACGGGGGATCCTGGCCGGGGCGCCCATATATGATGAGCAGAATCCCCACAAACTGAAAAAACTGGTTCCCTGCCCCTTTGTCATGGGCATTGGGAAGATCGGTGGCAGACGGGTGGCGGTTCACGGGGACGATTTTACCATCAAAGGGGCCTCGGTGGGGCGAATGTACAAAAGCAAGGGAGCCTATTTCGTGAAGATGGCCAGGTCCCTGAAGCGCCCCATGGTAAGGTTGGTGGAGGGTGCCGGTGGCTCCATAAAGGAGATCCTGGAGATCGGTTATACGGAGCTTCCCAGTTCCGGAGACGAGTGCGCCCAGGACCGGGTGGAGGTCATGAGCGAAGTACCGGTGGTTTCGGCGGGCTTCGGTTCCGTGGCCGGGCTGGGGGCCCTTTACATGGTGCAGAGCCATTTTTCCGTCATGGTCCGGCACATGTGCCATGTATTTGTGGGTGGCCCGCCGTTGGTCAAATCCGCTTTTGGCGTTGAAATGACCAAAGAGGAGTTGGGAGGCTATAAACTGCATACCCGCCTGACGGGGGTTATCGACAATGATGCGTTGGATGAACAAGACGCTCTTGATCAGATCCAGCGGTTTTTGTCCTATATGCCCGCCAATGTATGGGAGATGCCCAAACGACACTTCCAGGACCGGGATGATCCGGCACGCAGGGCGGAGGATCTCATCAATATCATTCCCCGGGATAATCGAAAGCCCTATGATATGCGAAGCATACTGAACCGTGTACTGGACAGGGATTCCATTTTCGAAATGGGAAAATACCAGGGAAGAAGCCAGATTACGGCCTTGGCCCGACTGAACGGTTACCCGGTGGGTGTCCTGGCCAACGACCCCAATTTCATGGGCGGTTCCTTCAACTATGACGTGGCGGAAAAATACCAGCGGTTTATTGACATGTGCGACACCTTTCACCTGCCCATTGTCAACTTGTCGGACCAACCGGGATTTACCATCGGCAAACAGAGTGAACTGCAGGGCACCATTCGAAAAGGAGTCCGGGCCAGTTTCGCCATTATTCAGGCCACTGTTCCCATGGCGGTCATCTACCTTCGCAAGTGTTTCGGCGTGGCGGGCGGCGCTCAGAAAAGCGGTCTGAAATTGAGCTGGCGCTATGCCTGGCCTTCGGCGGTTTGGGGGAATATTCCGGTGGAAGGGGGCGTTTATGCGGCCCACCGAAGGGAGATTGAAAAGGCTGAAGATCCTGGAAAATACCTGAAAGACCTCCAGGAAACCTACCGGGCCGTGGCGTCCCCCTTTCGGACCGCCGAGGCATTCGGTATCGAGGACATTATTGATCCCAGAGACACCCGAAGGCTTTTGTGCGAATGGGTGGAGATGGCCTATGATATGGAAAAAGACAACCTGGGACCCAAAAAACGCGGCATGCGATGCTGAAAAACGCGGATCAAGACTGTAACGTAATTAGTTAAGCCTCGACCCCGTTTCGAGGGGTTGACAGAAAATCATTTAACGGCTAATATCATAGCCAAAACAACCCTTAAAAACAATTATAATTGGCATTAAAATGAAAAGGAAATTGCCTGTTTCTGTTCGAAACGGCCTGAAAAGGCTCGGCACGGATCTAAAGAATGCCCGCCTTCGCCGTCGTTTAAAGATGATAACCATAGCCGACCGTGCCGGGATCAGTCGCGAGACCCTGGCCAAAATTCAAAAAGGGGATCCGGGGGTAAGTATGGGAAGCTATGCTTCAGTGATTCTCGCGCTTGGATTGGGTACCGGGTGGATGGCGTTAGCCGATATATTCAACGACAAGATGGGACAAGCACTCGATGAAGAACGAATCCCCCAGCGCGCCAGAGACTACAAGGCTTAGGGAATCCTCATGTCAAGAGAGATATTCGTGCATATTGACCTCAAGAAGAGAGCCTATTTCGTTGGACGGTTGTGGATACATGTGAGCAAAGGACGAGAAAGGGCTTCTTTCGAATACTCAGCGGAATGGCGGTCTTCCCCTGTTCATTTTTCCCTCGAACCGCTGCTGGAAATCGGAGAGGGGACATTTCACACCGAAAAAGCGCTTTTCGGGTCCATTGGTGATTCAGCGCCTGACCGCTGGGGAAGGATCTTAATGGAGCGAAGAGAAGCAAGAAGGGCAAAATCCGAAAACAGGCGCGCACGGAAACTCTACGAGTCAGACTACCTCCTTATGGTCAACGACCTGGCTCGACAAGGGGCGTTGCGTTTTTCAGAAAGCATGGATGGTCCGTTTTTGGCAACGGGAGCCGATGTTCCTATTCCTCCGATTGTTTATCTCGAACGTCTTTTGAACGCCTCCGACAGAATTCTGGCCCGCGTGGAAATGGATGAGGACATAAGGGATCTTGTCGATCCGGGCGCTTCCATCGGCGGCGCGAGACCCAAGGCCTCGGTCTTTGATAATGAAGGAAATCTTCTCATTGCCAAATTCCCCCATCGAAATGATGACTGGGACGTCGTACTCTGGGAGTTTTTGTCTTTCAGGATGGCCCAACGTGCGGGTCTGTCTGTTCCTGAATTTCGTCTTGAAAAAATTCTCAAT
>JAERTK010000268.1 GCA_016844935.1 Desulfobacteraceae bacterium
GGTTTGTCCTGGCGGCGGTGGGGGTCCGGTTTGTTTTCACGGCCGTGAGTGCCGAGGGCGAGGCCTTCTGGATCCTGCGGTCGTCTCCCATGGGGCTCAGGCGCTATCTTTGGGGAAAACACTTTTTCTTCCTGGTTCCCATGCTTTTTCTAGGCCTGGTGTTGATTGTGGTGACCAACGATTTTCTGGAAGCCACCCGGTTCATGATGCTGCTTTCATCCGGCACCATGATTTTGATGGTATTCGGTATCGTGAGTCTCGGTATCGGCTTCGGGGCCATGTATCCCAGGTTTGACCATGAAAATATCGGACAGGTGGCAACCGGATTTGGCGGCCTTTTGTACATGATGGTGAGTGCCCTGTTTATCGGCGCTGTGGTGGTTCTGGAAGCCGGCCCCGTGTACCTTCTGTTTATGTCTGAAATGAAAAGCCGCCCCATATCCTCGCTGGAACGGATTTACATGATATTGTCTTTTTCGGGCGTGGTGGTTCTGACGGTGGTGGCCGCGTTGAAACCCATGAGACTGGGCCATAAATCGCTGACAGCGGCCAGGACGCGGGAATAGATAATGGGCAATCACCATTTTGAATACACCGGCAACGTGCACATCCATTCCCGCTATTCGGATGGTTCAGGGGATGTGCCCCGGATCGCCCGGCACGCCAAATTGGCAAATCTTGACTTTATAATCATTAATGATCACGATTATATGACAAAAATACTTCATCTGGAAGATGAGGGAAATTATAACGGTGTGGTGGCGCTGATGGGTCTAGAGCTGGGCAGCAGGTTCCACCATTACCTGGCCTTTGGTTTGAAGGAGATGGTGCGGGGGAGGGGCCTGGAGCCCCAGTCGGTCATTGACAGTGTAAACCAAAAGGGGGGTTTTGGTTTTCTGGCCCATCCCTTTGAAAAGGGGATGCCTTTCAGGGAAAACGGCATCGCCTACACCTGGAATGATCTTTCGGTGACCGGTTACACCGGGATCTGTATCTGGAATTTTTCATCCCGATGGAAAGAACGGGTGAAGACGCATCTGCATGGCCTGTTTTTTCTGCTGTTCAAGACCTGGACCCTGAAAGGCCCCAGCCGGAAAACCCTGTGGTTCTGGGACAGAGCGTGCGCCAAGCGGCGGGTGGTGGCCATCGGTGGATCCGATGCCCACGGCGCGTTGTTTCGCTGGGGGCCGTTTCGCTTTACCCCCTTGTCCTACCGTGACGGGCTCTCTTCCATCAATATCCATGTGTTGCTGGATTCTCCATTGGCAAAGGATGCAACTGAAGCAGGCCGACAGGTGTACGGTGCCATGAAGAAAGGTCAGCTCCATCTTGCCCATGACCGGTTGACGTCTTCAAGAGGGTTCCGATTTCGTTACGTCACAAAGGGGGGGAAGATCCTGGAAATGGGGGAAGAAAGACCGTTTCAACCGGGCACTCTTCTTGTGGAGACACCACGAAAAGGGGAAATTCGCCTGATGAAAGACGGTGTTAGGGTGGCGCGGTGGACCGGCATGCGATTTTCCTTTGCCGTCAGAAAACCCGGCGTCTACCGTGCTGAGGTTTACCGCCGGGCGCCATTTTTCGGCCATCGTCCATGGATTTTTTCAAACCCCATTTATTTGCGTTAACGCATCATTCTTTCAACACCGCCTTGGCAATATCCAGTTTGTACGCCTGGTTTGGGTCGAAATCATTCTTCTGTTCATACATGGCGGTGGCCTGCTGTATGGCCTCATGGGGGATCCAGTCGTGCTCCTCCCATAGTTTGGGTTCATCGGCATTCCAGAGCCTGAAATGGACCATGCCGTCTGTTTCCTGCACATACATGCGGACTCTTTTATTTTGTGGGAATGGATAATAGTATTTCCCGCGTTCATCTTTCATCTGTCTGCTCCTTTTGAAACCTTTGCCGTGTGATGGGGGAATACTGGCCTTAATTTCACCCAAATGTCAAGTAAGATCCGGTGATTTACCGGTTCGGGTAAAAGCGTTTTGTGAGCTTCTGAAGGGGTTTTTCAAGAATGTCGAGAACATCTGCCATTTTCATGATCCTGCAAGCGGTATAAAGCAGACAACAAAAAAGTGCCCCCAATCCGAGGCAGGTTAAGAGTGCGTCTGAAAAGGTGTTGGCACCCGGGCCTCTGAAAACGCTTTGTCTGAGGATTTCAAGTGCGGATCCCAGAAAAACGCTCAATACCATCATCCTGAAAACCGTCCCATAGACGCGACGGCTCTCCCTGTTTTCCGTTCGGCGGTTCCAGCAGACGTAAAGGAAAATGACCTGCATAAAGGCAGAAACTGAAACCCCCAGGGCCACGCCTGAGGCCCCCAGGTGCTGCATGCCAAGCAGGAAAACGGGAATGCTCAAAAGCACGGCCGCTGTACCCACAAGCGCCGGGAAGAGAGTATTATGCAGTGCGTAGTACCCCCGTACCACAATCGTCTGGGCCGAAAAGGCGAAGGCGCCCACCAGTAAAAAGGGAAGAATATGGGCCGTTAATGCGGTGGCCGCGGCATCGAAGCGGCCCCGCTGGAAAAGAATGAAAACCGCTTCATGACGAATGACCATGAGAAAAACGGAAAAAGGGATGACCATGGAGAGGGCGCTTACCGTTCGATTGAGCAACCGGTTCATTTCCAGCATGCGCCCCTCGGTGGCCAGTCGGGACATGAAGGGATAAGAGGCGGTGCCTATGGCCTGGCCGAACAGGCCCACGAGGATGAATGTGATTCTGAGTCCGTAGTTGAGGGCCGCCACAGCGCCCCCGGGGATATAAGAACCGAAGAACCTGAAGAAAAATTCCGTTGAAAAGGTCATGGTGAGGCCCAGGATCAGGGGAAGGGTCAAAAGAACGTAGTGTTTCAGATCCGGATGGGCCCATTTGAAACAGAGCTTGAATCGCATGCCGACCCGGGCCGCTCCCAGCCACTGCACTGCGAAATTGCCCGCCAGGGCACCCATCAGAACGCCCCAGGCAAACCCCTCAATGCCGATCCAGGGCGCCAGAACAATCCCTCCGGTGATGATCCCTAGGTTGTAGAGAAGGGGCGCCAGAGCGGGAATGAGGAAATGCTCCTTTGAAAACTGAACGGCCATGAAGAGCCCCCCCACAAAGAAAAAGAACTGGGCGGGCAGGACAATGCGGGTTATTCGGATGGTGAGCGCTTTGATGGCAGGATCTTCAATGCCGGGTGCCAGGAGTGCCACCAGGTGATCCGCAAAGAACCAGGCTGCCAGGATGAAGAGGAGCAGGAGACTTCCAAAAGAGGAGAGGATAATGGAAAAGATCCGCCACCCTTCTGTTTCCCGGCTTTGGACCAGATATTTGTTGAAGATGGGGATAAACGTAAT
>JAERTK010000269.1 GCA_016844935.1 Desulfobacteraceae bacterium
AAAACCAGCAATTCTAAAAAAATGGGAGCAAAGCACCAACTGCCAGTATAACTTTGCGACAGGAGGGGCCATCAGATTGGGATAATTTTCCCAAAACCTGTGATATGGCGAGTTACAAGATTTACGTGCTTCAGGGCTGACATCATGCGTAAGATCTTGCAAAACCATGTCTGTGATGGTAGGAATGGAGTCGAGGATCTGACTTATCCGATCCAGTTCTTTGGCTCGGGGGTGCTCAATATTGGAAGGCATCAGCGGCATTTGTTTTTGATATTTTTTGCGCATTTTGGGGTGGCTCCTTTTCTCTTTTTGCTATTATTTCAAACGCTTAGAAATATTTATAACAAAAGAGAGGAGCATTTGTCCACCTCAAAATGCGTTTTTTTGTAAAAATTTCAGTTTGTTAGCTTTAATGGATGGACACTACCTACAATTTTAGACATGGCCTCCCTTGGAACAAAAACATTGCCTGCCTTATCCTTGTACATACCCATATTGACAATTATCGTATCTTCCGGCAGTCGTTCCACCTGTTCAAGTATTTGTGTCATTGTATGATCGGTCAGGTAAGTGAATTGTAACCGATCTTTATATGACTGAAAGATTTCTTTGGCCTTTTCAGCCATAGAGCCAATCGCTTTTGAGATACCACTAATGAGAACGACATGTATCGTATTTGGCTGGAGTTTGAGCGCTGTTTCTAAAGTTCCTTTTATATCGTTTTTAAACGAGATACCTGTAACGTTACTGGGCAGGATGAGACCGACAAGATTTAGTTCAGAAACAAGTGTGAAAACGGTCGGTATGCCGGGAAAGATTTTATCACCATAATCAAGCATAAAACGCAAAGCAGGGGTGAGGATGGTGATCACGATATCGATTTTACCATCACCGTATTTATGGAGCAGCAACTCAACTATTTTTTGTTTGTAGTGCTTATTGGCAAATCGATATAGATCGAGGTATTCAATGTTCACTTTGATGCGATAGTCAGTGTTGGCTTGAAAAACTTGCCGAATACCTTTTTCAGCAAGCTCAACCGCAGGCATGTCTTTGGTGTGACCCGCAAGAATGAGGACCTTTTTTGTCTCTCTCTTTTCCGCGGCACTGACATTAATGATTGAGAGCAGGATAACGAAAACGACACATATCACTTTCAAAGAAAATCGCATGTCTAACCTCAAACAGAGACTATTAAGGATGAGCAGAAAGTTTCAAAGGGCCTCGTTTCTTGAAAAAAGTTCGGTTTTATATGGAAAAGGTTTCAAGCTCCCAACAAGGCGAAATCGCCTGTCAGGAGCAAGGCATATGCAATTTGAGATTTTTTTTAACTGGGAATCCTCCTGGATAGAGGTTGAATGATTGGATACCGGTTGATGAGACGATAAAAAATGATTTATGTCAAGGAAAACCGGCTTTTGGAAAGCGTCATCGGGGCAGGCACAGGGCCTGCCCCTACGAGCTTGTTATGATGAGGTCAACACATCTCCAGGGCGCAGGCCATGGAAACGCCGCCGCCGCCGCACAGGGTGGCGAGTCCCAGGTTTTTACCTTTGTTTTTCATGGCATAGATCAGGGTGGTCATGATGCGGCATCCCGTTGAACCCACCGGATGCCCGAGACCGATACCCGATCCGTTCACGTTGGTGATTTCCCGGTTCAGCCCCAGTTCGATTTCACACCCCAGATATTGGGCCGCGAAGGCTTCGTTGACTTCAATGAGCTCGAAATCACTCAGCTTGAGATCCGGGTTTCGCTTGAAAAGGTCTTTCACCGCCGGTACGGGACTCAACCCCATAACCGAAGGGTGGCACCCACCGCGGCCAATACCCTTGATCCTTGCCATGGGTTCAAGACCTAAGCTTTTGGCCTTGTCCGCACTCATGATGATCATGGCGCTGGAACCGTCGTTTATGCCGGAAGAGTTTCCCGCGGTGACCTTACCGATTTTGGGAACAAAGGCTGCCGGCAGTTTCGTCAGTTTCTCCATGGTGATCCCGGGTCGGAAATGTTCATCCTTATCAAAGATGATGGGGGGCTTTCCCCTTTTCTGGGGTATTTCCATTGCGACGATTTCATCCTTGAAGTCCCCCTCCAATGTGGCCCGTTCCGTGTTGTTGTGGCTCCTCAAAGCGACTTCATCCATCTCTTCCCGGCTGATGTTGTGAAGTTGTGCAATAATTTCAGCGGTCTGGCCCATGATATAGGGTTTCCCCTTGAAAAGTTCCAGCGGCATGCCTTCTTTTACGGGACCCTCTTCCGGGTGGGGCAGCAGGTGGGAACCGCAGTGAAGGGCGTGGATCATGGAATCCACAAAAACGTGATCCTGCAGCCGGCATCCCCAACGGGCGCCGGGCACCGTGTAAGGGGCACCGGACATGTGTTCCGTGCCGCCGGCCAGAATAATATCCGCCATATCCGCCTGTATCATGGCCATCCCGGACAGTACCGCTTCCATGCCCGATATGCAGACGCGGTTGATGGTGGCCGCTGTCACATGGTCCGGAATGCCGGCCATGAGGGCTGAAACCCGCGCCACATTCAGGGCATCCGCCGGTTCCAGACAACATCCGAAACGGACATCATCAATCAGCCCGGGATCAATGCCGGCTCGTTTAATGGCTTCTTTCATGGTGACGCTTCCGATAACGGCGGCATTTGAATTTTTCAATGTTCCGCCAAAGGCGCCAATGGCTGTTCTGCACGCCGAGACGATGACGACTTCTTTCATTTTTGCTCCTTTCACAAAGGGGTTTAAGTTTTCAATTTTAAATGATGTTATTCTCCCGAAGGCGTTTTTGCTCATCAGGGCCATATCCAAGTCGTTCACCATAAATCTCCCGGTTGTGTTCTCCAAAACGGGGCGGGAAAGACAGGTTCTTATGGGTCTCCAGAAGCCACGGGGTCATATAGGGGGGCGGTGCCAGCGTGATTTCAATGCCGGTTTTCTCGTCTTTTGAATAGAGGAGACGCTTTGCCACCAGGGGGTCCGCCACAACGTCCGCCATGGTGTTGATTTTGCTGGCGGGAAGGGTGATGGATTTGAACAGTTCTATGAGGTCGCCCGCCCTATGGTTGATGGTGATGGCCTCAATCATTTGATTCAGTCGTTGGACATCCGCGATACGGCCGGCGTTTTTTTCATAGGCCTGCGTATCCAGGGATTTGAAGATATCCTGGGAGACCAGGGATCGCCACTGCCGGTCGTTTCCCACCGCCAGATAAACAAATCCATCGCTGGTTTTGTAGACTGAAACCGGGCAGAAAAACTCATGGGTGTTGCCCCCGCGGGTGCTTTCTTTATTGAAGCTGGCGGTAAAGGTGATGGGGACCGTGAGCCAGGACAGGGACGATTCAAACATGGAAAGATTGATGCAAGCCCCTTTTCCCGTGGCTTCCCGCTGGTAGAGGGCTTTCATGAGCTGGCCGTAGGCGTGCTCGCTGGTCCCCATATCCGGCAGGGGAATGCCCAGGACCTGCGGAGCGCCGTTGGCTTCTCCGGTCATTTCCATCAATCCGCTTCTGGCCTGCAAAATGGGATCGTAAGCGCCTTCATTGCTGTCCGGCCCGAATCCGGTCACCCCAAGCCATATGATATCCGGTTTCAAGGTACGAAGGGTTTCGTAGTCGATTCCCAGTTTTTTGTAATTTTTGGGAAGTTGGTTGGTGGTGAACACATCGATTTTCAGCTCGCTAATGAGCCCATGAAAAATATCCTGACCCTCGGGTTCCGCCAGATTCAGTGTAAGCGCCTTTTTTCCGGCATTGATGCACAAAAAGTAGCTGTTCATCCGCTCTTCGTTCAGGACATTTTCACCGATATGCCGGTTGGGATCTCCATAGACCGGATGTTCCAATCGAATCACCTGAACCCCGTCGTGGGCGAGCCTGTAGGTCAGGTACGGCAGCACGGTCGCCTGCTCAAGGGATAAAACGGTAAGATTTTTGAAAAGATCCATTGATTCCTCCAAAGGTATTAAAACCCCTTCATATATTGGAAATTACTGGGCTATGTCAAGAAATTTCAACCCTGTTTTTTTGACCTGTTCTTCTGAAAGCGCCTGACAGCCCGGTTGTGCTCTTTCAATGTTTTTGAGAAATAGTGGGTGCCGTTATTTTTGGAAACAAAAAAGTAATAGTCGCTTATGGCCGGGCTCAGTACCGCTTCTATGGAGGCCAACCCCGGATTTGCGATGGGACCGGGCGGAAGTCCCTTGATGATATAGGTGTTGTAGGGCGTTTCGGTTTTTAAATCTTTTTTTGTGAGGTTTCCGTTAAAGTTGTTAATGCCGTAGATGACCGTCGGATCACTTTCAAGCCGCATGTTTTTTTTAAGACGGTTCAGGAATACGCTTGCGATCATGGGTCTTTCTTCCGGGGAACCCGTCTCCTTTTCCACAATGGATGCAAGGGTGATGACCTGGTGAAGTGTCATGCCCGAGTCTTTTATGCGTGCTTCCATGGGGGAGACCATTTCCCGGAAGCGCTTGACCATCACGTCTATGATTTTTCGGGATGCTTCGTTTCGGCGAAATCGATAGGTGTCCGGGTAGAGGTACCCTTCCAGGGTATCCCCGGAAAGATCGAGCTGTGCTGTCAACGATGCGTCCCGGACCTGGCTCTTGAAAGATGCCTTGTCTGAAAACCCCTTTTGTTCCATTAGCTCGGCAATCTGGTGAAGGTTGAAGCCTTCGGGAATGGTAATGGAATGGGTGATGATTCGACCGTCCTTCAGGGTTTCGAGAATTTTCAGGGGGGACATGGCGGCGCTGAGCCGGTATTCACCTGTTTTGATGTGGTGGTCGTATCCCATGAATCGCCCGGCAAGGCGAAACAGGGTGCTGCTTCGGATGATCTGAGCCTTTTCGAGATCCGCTGCCACCCGGTTCAGCGATGCGCCCCCATCTACCACGAAATTGCAGTTCTCACCCTTTGCGTTCACGGGCTGAAGTGCATGATGAACCCACAAAGCGATCAGCAGCAAACAAAAGAGAACGGAGAATATGGCCCCCCAAAGGGCGAATCGGGGTTTCCGGCTGGAAATCCCGGAGGGTGTTTGGGTGTTGTTTGTCATGTTGTCGTCAGATTATCACGCTTAGCCCGGATTTTGGCCATGAGTGCACCGATACCCAGGGCAGGGATATCGCCGCCGCTGAGGTTGGTCAGGTTTTCAAGGAAAGCCTTGGCGGGGGGGGAGAGTTTTTGATCTTCCAGATAAGCGATGCTAACGTCCAGAAAGAGCGTTTCATCGTGGATGGGAAGAGATGTCAAAAGGCCTTGCTCCAGCTCCAGCAAAACCGCGGATTCAACCAGGAAGGCGATGCCTTCACCGCGCTGAACTTCCATCTTGATGAACTCCGTATTGCTGGTTTCCATGACGATATTGGGTTTTTTGTTGGCACGGACAAAAAGATTGTCAATGAGATGCCGCGTTCCGGAACCCCCTTCTTTCATGATAATCCTTTCCCGGGCCAGTTCTTCCGCGGAAATGTCGGTTTTGCTGGCCAGGGGATGTTCAGGGTGCGCGATGGCGACAATCCCTTCCCGGCTCAGGGGCAGAAAACACACGCCGGGATAGCTGACGATTTTGGCGATGATGACGATTTCATTTTTAAAATCGATCAGGCTTTGAACCATGGCCTGGGAGCTCCCCTCATCTAAATGGATGCGGATGTCGGAATAGGTCTGGTGAAATCGGGTCAGCACAAAGGGCATGAAGTACCTGGCGTAGGTTTTGGTGGTACCCAGCCTGAGAACGCCCCGTTTCAACTCCCGCATTTCCTCAATGGCAAACTCTATTTCCTTTTCGTAGTCGAACACATGTTTTGCGTATTCAAAAAGGGCTCGGCCTTCATCCGTCAGGTAGACACCGCGTCCCTTTTTTCTGAAAAGCTTCAGCTCGCTGTATTCTTCCAGCAATTTAACTTGTGCCGTTACGGCCGGCTGGGTGATGAACAGGTCCCTGGCGGCTGCGGTGAAATTAAGATTCTTGGCCGCATGGTAAAAAATGCGGAGCTGATTGAAATTAAGCATGGTTACAGGTCTTCCATTTGATGACAAATAACGGTGTGGAACACGTTATGATTCAGGGGTATCCATAAATACAGCTTATGAATACCATAAAAATAATGCAATTGACACGATTTTTTTTATGGGGGATGATGCCGCTACCCGTAACTTAGATTTCGTCTGAATGAACCCGCCACAATGGTCCGGCTGTTTCAATTGTTGATTGTTTTTTGTTAACTTATTTAAATTGATAGTCTGTTTTCCAAAAGGGTCGGGAGGGTTGTTGGCCGTGGGCAGCGGCGCCGGTGATAAAGGTGGTTGTTCGTTTCAGTGAACGGCCTGATGGGCCTTGTCCGGGGGTATTTTGTTTGAAGAATTGAATGCTTGTGATCGCGTTTTTCGGCGCCTGAGAATTTATGTCGATGGGACACTGATTGCATGATCAGGCAAAACGCGAAGAATATCCAAATTTTAAGGAGGTAGTATCCGATGAAAAGCATGAGAGATTTTATTGAACTGGCGGAAAAAGAAGGCGAGCTTAAGAGAATCACCGCGGAAGTGGACTGGAACCTTGAGTTGAGCCATATTGCAAAGCTCAATGAGGAAGCCCAGGGCCCGGCGCTTCTTTTTGAAAACGTAAAAGATTACGATACACCGGTCATCACCAGCACCTGTACCACAGCTCAGAAACTGGCTCTGATCATGGGAATGCCCAAGGAAACCCCCCTTCCGGAGATCCTCCGGGGATGGGTGAAGATGGGTGATAACCCCATACCCCCCAAGGTGGTGGACAAAAAAGACGCCCCCTGTAAGCAGAACATCATCAAAGGCGACGATGTGGACCTCTACAAGTTTCCCGTGCCCCATTTCTTCCCCATGGACGGTGGACGCTATATCGGAACGGCCCATTACATCATCACCAAGGATCCCGAATCCGGTTGGGTGAACCTGGGAACCTATAGAAGCCAGTTGCTGGGTAAAAACAAAATCGGAACCCAGTTTATCAAGGGAAAACACGCAGACCAGATGCTGAAGAAATACCAGAAGATGGGAAAACCCATGCCCTGCGCTTCCATCATCGGTTGTGATCCCCTCCTCTTTATACTGGGTGCGGCCCGTGTTTCGGCCAACATCAGTGAGTATGACGTTTACGGTTCCATCCGCGGCGAGGCCTGTGAAGTGGTCATGGGCGAGACCGTGGATCTGCCCGTTCCGGCCCATGCGGAAATCGTCCTGGAAGGGGAGTGTGATGCCGAAAAATTCATGGAAGAAGGTCCCTTCGGCGAGTACACGGGCTACTACTCCGGCGTGGGCACCGACCCCAGAAACTACATGGATATCAAATGCGTCACCCACCGTGATAACCCCATCATGTACTCCACCACGGTAGGCAGAGCCGTCACCGACACCCATATGGTCATGGCGCTCTCCTATGGTGCCACCCTGTGGCAGCAGTTGACCGAGGAAATGAACATCCCCGGTATCAAGAGTGTTTACTGCCCGCCGGAAGGTTCCGGAAGGTTCCTGGCCATTATCTCCATGGAAACCCGATATCCCGGCCACGCCGATCAGGTGTTGACTGCCGCCGTTTCAACGGAAATGGGTCACTATGGACTTAAGACCGTCATCGTTGTGGATGACGACATCGATGCATGGGATATCCCGAGAGTCATGTACGCGCTCAGTTTTAGGTTCCAGCCCAACAGAAGTCAGGTCATCAAACGGGGCCGGTCCACACCGCTCGATCCCTCGCTACCCATCGATGCCCGGGAAATCACCGGAAGACTCCTCCTGGATGCCACCATCCCCTATGAGTGGAAGAAAAAACCGATCCGAATCGAACTGGATCCGGATATGGTGGAGAAGGTCAAAGGCCGCTGGTCTGAACTGGGATTCTAGTCCTCTTTCAATAAAATCCAAAACCGGGCCCATGGCGTAAAAGCGATGGGTCCGGATCAATTTGAGAATCTACAAAACACCTCAGAACCTAACCCCCTAGGAGGCGACCCATGAAACCGATTCGATACAAAGAAAAAATGGTGCAGGAATTCCTGGATGACGGACACTGGACCGAAGAACTGTTCTATGATTTTTATACCCGAAATGCGAAGGAAATGCCCGATCAGGAAGCCCTCGTGGATACCAAGTACCGGGTGACCTGGGGGCAGGCCAAGAAAATGATCGACGCCATGGCAAGTGCCTGGGTTGAAATGGGCTTGGCCAGATCAGATCGTGTTATTATCCAGAGCCCCAACAGCGTTTACGGGTTTCTGGCGCGGGTCGCGTGCGAACGGGCGGGGCTCATCTCTTTGACGGTTTATCCCTATTTGAGACAGCTTGAACTGGAATACATGCTGGAGAAAACCGAGGCAGCGGCTGTGGTGATCCCGGAGGTCTATCGCAATTTCAATTATCTTGACATGTATAAGGATCTTCAGAAACGATTTACCCATTTGAAGTACTTCTTCCTGTTTGATGACAAGGTTCCCGAGGGTGCGCCGGAAGGGACTTTTTCCCTGACCCAGGTGGTCGAAGAAAGAATGAAAAAACCAGTGGACGAATCAGTACTGGAAGATCGAAGGTTGGATGCCAAATGGGATGTGGCTTTACTGACCACCACCAGCGGCACCACGGGAATTCCCAAACTGGTGGAATGGCCCAGTGCTCCCAGGGTCTGCACCTCCAAAGGTCGTGTGGGCATCTGGAACCTAGACAAAGATGATATCACCATGGCCATCGCGCCCCATGCGGGTGGCGCCGCCGGAACCCTCACCTATTTTGCGGCGCCCATTGCCGGTGCCAAGACCGTCATGCTGGAGGAATTCACCCCAGAAGGAGCCCTCGAACTCATCGAAAAGGAAAAGGCCACCGCCATCGGCGTGGTGCCCACCCACCTGGTGCGCATGCTGGAAGCGGATGTTAAGAAATACGATCTCAGTTCTCTCAGGTTCATCCGGTCCGCCGGCGGGTATCTCTCGCCCCAGGTGGCGGAAGAAGCGGAAGAGGCCTTCGGGGCCAGCATTACCAGTGATCTGGGCACCCAGGACAAGGGTTCGGTCTCCGGCTGCAGCGTGGAAGACTCCGTGGAACTTCGAAGGCGGACCGTGGGCCGCATGCTCCCCGGTAACAAGGTGCGCCTGGTGGATGAAGAGGGAAACGTGGTCCCTGATGGTGATCCCGGAATCCTATATTTAAGAGGGCCCCACGCACCGGCCGGTTACTACCGGGACGAAGAATTGACGGCAACGGTGTTTGATGAAGACGGGTGGTGTACCACTGAGGATATCGTCTGTTTTGACCAGGGTTGTCTCTGGATCATGGGTCGTTCCAAGGATATGATCATTCGCGGCGGCCAGAATATTTACCCGGCTGAGGTGGAAGGACTGCTCAACGAGCATCCAAAGGTTGCGTCTGTTGCCATCGTGGGTTATCCCGACCGGGCCATGGGTGAAAAGTGTGCCGCTTATGTGATTCCCAAATCGGGGCAGACGTTCACTTTTGAAGAAATGGTGGAGTTCCTGAAGGGAAAACAGCTGGCCATGTACAAACTGCCCGAGCGTCTGGAAGTGGTGGATGAATTCCCGGCGGTGGGGGATTCCGGAAAAGTCAACAAGGAAACCTTGAAAACAATGATCAAAGAGAAGGTCGAGGCAGAGCAAAGTTGATGGGAAATTCATCTCAGAAAGCAGTCTTGATCATTTCCACCCTGGATACCAAGGGCGTGGAGACCCTTTACCTGAAGGATAAAATTAAGTCCCTCGGGGTCAACCCCCTGCTCATGGATATTTCCATGCGGGGGAAAGGGGACTCTCCGGCGGATATCACCCCGGCCCAGGTGGCTGAAGCCGGGGGGAGCAGCCTGGAGGATATTCACGCCTCCAGGGAACGGTCCAAAATTACCAATATTACCATCAAAGGGGCGTCAAAAATTGCAGGCGACCTTTTTTCAAACGGTAAACTGGACGGGGTGATCGCCATGGGGGGATCCACCGGATCTCTGATGGCCACCGAAGTCATGCGGTCACTTCCTTTTGGCGTGCCCAAACTCATGATTTCATCCACGGCGGCGCTACCCGGGCTCTCAACCCGGTACATCGGCACCGGTGACATCATCCTGTTTCATTCGGTGATTGAAATCAGCGGGGTGACGGATCTTTTGAAGAACGTCATGGATCGGGCGGCCTGTGCTTTGGCCGGAATGGTTCAGGGGGATGTTACCTCATCCAGGGCTGACACCGGCAAAGCCATCGCCATGACCATGCTGGGGCCCTGTGAACAATGCGCCAGTTCCGTCAGGAAGATCCTGGAGAAATCGGACTACCAGGTCACGGGCTTTTCAGCCGCCGGCATCAGCGATCGGGCCATGGAACAAATGATGGCTGCCGGCCTGTTTCAGGGCGTCATTGATCTGGCGCCGGGAGGCGTAGGTGAGCACCTTTTCGGCTTTATGCGGGATGCGGGACCTCACCGCATGGAAGCCGCCGGGAACGCCGGTGTGCCGCAGATTATCTCCACCTGCAGTGTTAACCACATGACCCCGTCTAAACGCAAATACAAACCCGAATACCATGATCGGCCTAAATATGATCTGGACAAGCTTCGCACCTGGATCAGGCTTTCCGCCGACGAGTTGAAACAGGTGGCGGAAGCATTTGCGGAAAAATTGAACCGGGCAAAAGGGCCGGTGTGTGTGATGCTGCCCCTGAAGGGGTGGTCCTCGGTGGATTACCCGGGGAACGCCACGTTTAATCCCGACGAAGACCGGGTGTTCGATGCGGTGCTTCAGGAGAAGCTGAGGCCGGATATTACCGTCATGGAAGTGGATGCCAATATGGAAGACCCGGCATTTGCCGAGGCGGTGGCGAAGGCAGCTTTAAAGATTTTCTGAAATAGATAAAGGTACTAACCATGAAAAAAAGACTGGTTGTGGGTATTTCCGGCGCAAGTGGCGTTATATACGGCGTAAGGATGCTGGGGCTTCTCAAAGAGACCGATTTTGAAACCCATCTCATTATTTCCGATTCGGGAAGGCGCAACATTGAGATCGAAACGGAGTTCAAAGCGGGTGATGTGGAGGCCATGGCCGACCACGTGTATGAGGATCGGGATGTGGGCGCGGCACTGGCCAGCGGATCATTCTTGACCAGCGGCATGGTGGTGGCGCCCTGCACCATCAAGACCCTTTCAGGAATTGCCAATTCATATACCAACAACCTTCTGGTGCGGGCTGCTGATGTCAACCTGAAAGAGGGTCGGAAACTGGTCCTGGTGGTCCGGGAAACCCCCCTTCACAAGGGACATCTCAGGCTGATGACCATGGCGGCGGACATGGGGGCCCATATACTGCCGCCGGTACCGTCTTTCTATCATCAACCGAAAACCATTCAGGATATTATTGATCAAACCATCGGTAAGGTGTTTGATTACATGGGCATTGAGCACGAACTGTTCAGGCGGTGGGAGGGGTGAAGAGTGGCTGCTCTTTGATCAATGCGTTGATTTCCCCGGCAGCCTCCCGGATTCCCGTTGTCAGTTCCGCCATTCTTTCATCATCGAGTGCTGATTTAAACCCTACCCCCCATATGGCATAGAGTGTGCTCCGTTTCCCCAAAATGGGGGCGGCCGCAGCGCGTACGCCGGCAATGTATTCCTCGTCGTCGAGCCCGTAGCCATTTTTCCGGGTCAGTTGAATTTGACGGAGATATTCATCTGGATCGGTAATGGTGTGATCGGTAAACTTTGGAAGCCCATTTTCTTTGATGATACAGGCGGCTTCGGTGCTATCCATTGATGCCAGAAAGACCTTCCCGATAGCACCGGCCAGAAAAGGGATGGTGGTGCCCCGGGGAGCCGTGATTTTGAGATTCTGATCGGATTCAATAACATCCAGTATGCTGACCCGGCGCCCGTTCGGAATTCCCACAAAAACCGATGCGCCCGTCCGCTGCATCAACGCTTTCATGACCGGCCTGGCAATTTCCCGAAGGTCAAGCTCTGAATAGGCGGATTTTCCCAATTCAAAGAGGGTGGGACCGAGGGTATATTTCTTTGAGGAAGGGTCCCGAATGAGTGCGCCTGTTTCCACCAGGGCACCGATAATGCCGTGAACGGTTCCTTTGCTCATTTCCAGGTGGTTGGCCAGATAGCTGATGCCCAAACCCGTTTCAGCCTTGGATACGAGCCTGAGCATTAAAAACGCCTTCCTGACGGAAGGGGCTTGATATTTTCCCGACATTCGTTCACCTCGCTGAACAATTTTGGGGAGACTACCTTTTTGCCATGCCGTTTGTCAACCCGGATGTTGATTTTTGAAAAAATTAATATTAAAGGTTAAATTACTGGTTTTCAGAATAATTATTGCTTGACATGATTTTCAGTTATGATATCTTTCTGCCATAAATAATGTTCGTGATAGTGAACAACCCCGCCGGATGATGACCGTTGGGGATACTGAACAGGATGAAGTTCCATTACTAAATGTTTCATTCAACCCAAAAACCGGGATGTCACATTTGAGTCCCAAGAAAATCAGGAGGGGAAAATGCTTTTACCAAGATTTGAATTCCATGAGCCCGCAACGATGGAAGAGGCTTGCCGGATCCTTGGGGAGCTGGGCGAAAAGGCGAAAACCCTTGCCGGCGGTACGGATTTGTTCGTCAACATGAAAAAGAAAGAATTGGCGCCGGAACACGTGGTGTCGCTTGATCGAATCCAATCGCTGGCTGAAATGGATTCTTCCAACGGAACACTGCGGATCGGTGCCTGCGCCAAAGCTGTGGAAATTGCTGAATCCGATGCAGTCCAGAAAGACTTTCCTGCCTTGAAGGACGGGGCCAGCAAACTGGGGTCCCCCCTTATCCGGAATCTGGCAACTGTGGGCGGAAACCTGGTGAGTGCGAGACCTGCCGCAGATTTCCCCCCGCCGTTGATGGCTTACGGCGCAGAGGTCGTTCTAAAAAGCAGCAAAGGGGAACGCACGGTGGCATTGGCAGATTTCATTGAGGGCCCTGGCCAAACGGTGATGGCCGCTGATGAAATTCTTGAATCCATTCTCCTGGAAAAGCCGGCGCCCCATTCCGGAAGTGCTTATCTAAAGCTGGGTGTACGGGAAGCCCTGGAGATTTCACTGGTCAACGTGGCCGTTTCAATGACCACCGACGGTCCTGATGGTCCCATAAAGGCCGCACGGGTTGTAATGGGTTCCGTGGGGCCCACCCCCCTCATATCTGCATCCGCTGAAAAAACCCTTTTGGGAAAAAAACCGTCCGAAGCCCTTTTTCTGGCAGCGGGGGAAGCCGCGGCCATGGACAGCCGGCCCATTGATGATTTTCGGGCGTCTGCCGATTACAAACGTGCCATGGTCAAGGAATTGACCCGAAGGGCTCTGGCCCAGGCCTATGGTGAAATTTGAAAATTGAAATTGGGAAAAACCTGAAGCACCCAAAGTGTATTAACGAATTTCAATATTTCTAATTTCCGGTTTCTAATTTCGAGTTAGGGAGAATTACCATGAAAAAAATGATCTGCCTTACCATAAACGGCAAGGAATATGAGTTGGCCGCGGCCCCCAACATGACCCTGGCGGACCTTCTCAGGGAAGAACTTTTATTGACGGGAACCAAAAAGGGATGTGAACTGGGAGACTGCGGGACATGTACCGTCATTATGAACGGCAAAGCAGTGAACTCCTGCCTGGTACTGGCTGTTCAGGCCTCCGGCAAGGAGATTACCACTGTGGAGGGTCTGGAAACGGACGACGGTCTGCACCCCCTCCAGGAAAAGTTTATTGAAAACGGCGCGATTCAGTGCGGGTTTTGTACGTCCGGCATGCTGCTCAGTGCCAAAACACTTCTGGACAAAAACGCCAAACCGGATGAACTGGAGATTCGTACCGCCATTTCCGGAAACCTCTGTAGATGCACCGGATATCAAAAGATTGTGGAATCCATCAAAGACGTGAGCGAAGGGAGATAGGAAATGACCGAATATCATGTAATCAATGGACGAGCGCCACGGTTGGATGCACCTGCCAAGGCCACCGGGCGTGCCATGTATGTGGATGACATCAAACTGCCGGGTATGCTCTATGGCGCACTGTTGCAGAGTCCTTTGGCACATGCCAGGATTCGCAATATTGACACTTCCAGGGCCCTGAAACTGCCAGGGGTAAAATCAGTGGTGACGGCCGAAGACGCGGGCATGGTGCCCTATGGCGTCAGCCCGGCCCGGTACGATGAAACGCTTTTTGTAAAGGACAGGGCACGCTACATGGGTGACGAAATTGCCGCTGTTGCAGCAACGGATCTTGAAACCGCTCTGGAAGCGGTTTCCCTCATTGATGTGGATTATGAGGAATTGCCGGCTGTGTTTACGGTGGAGGAAGCCATTCGGGAAAGTGCGCCGCAGATCCATGACAAGTATCCCGGAAACATGTGTGCGGAAGTCCACCAGGAATTCGGAAATGTAGAGGAAGGTTTTGCTAAAAGTGACATCATACGAACCGACACCTTTATCAACAAAAGACAAGACGGTGCGTTCCTGGAACCGAACGGCGTTGTGGCGGATTTCGATCGAAACGGGTATCTGACGCTGCATTCATCCACCCAGGTTCCCCATTACGTCATGCGGATTTTGGCTATGGTGCTGAAGCTTCCGGTGGGCAAGGTTCGGGTAGTGAAACCCTACGTGGGTGGTGGTTTCGGACCCAAGGCCGGGACCAACTCCATTGAACTGGCCTCCTGTCTGCTTTCCATGAAGACCGGCAAGCCGGTTAAAATGAATTTTACCCGGGAGCAAGTCTTCCTGTTTTCCAGGGCCCGGCATCAGTTCAAACACACGCTCACCACCGGTGTCAAAAAAGACGGCACCCTCATGGCGCTTACCAACGAATGTTATCTGGAAGGGGGGGCGTACACCAGCTTCGGAATCGCCACCGTCTATTATGCGGGCTCGCTTTTGGGTGCACCCTACAGACTGCCCAATATGAAGTACGACGGCTACCGTATTTTCACCAACAGGCCCGCCTGCGGGGCCCAGCGTGGACATGGCGGGGTCGCGTCCCGGGCTGCCTGGGAACAGCAGATTGATTTTATTGCGGAAGAGCTGGGTATGGATCCCGTTGAGATCAGAATGAAAAATTCCATGGAGGCGGGTGATGTTACCTGTAACGATTTCAACACCAGCAGTTTCGGTATGAAAGAGTGTATCCAAGCCGTGAAAGAAGGTTCCAAATGGGGTGAAAAGAAGGGAAACATGTCTGAGGGAAAAGGGATCGGCATTGCCACCGGCTTTTTTGTCTCCGGCGCAGGCTACCCCATTTACCGATCGGAAACGGCCCATTCCACGGTGGTCATCAAGCTGAATGAGGACGGGGGAACGGCCCATGTGCTCACGGGAAGTGCGGAAATCGGACAGGGTTCCGACACGGCCATGGCCATGATCGCCGCCGAGGCCCTGGGTGTGCCCTATGATCATATCAAGTTGAGCTCCGGGGATACGGATTACAGTGTGGACCTGGGGGCCTATTCCAGCCGTCAGACACTCATGACCGGACATGCCACCAAAAGCGCCGCCGAGGACCTCAAAAGCCAGGTGCTGGATGTGTTAGGGGAAAAGTTGAAAGTGCCGGTTGACCAGATGGACATCAAGAACGGATTTATCGTGTTCAAGGGTGAAACCCCGGATTTTTCGGCCATACGAACCATCTATGCCAAGGAACATCGGGGCTTTTTCGACAACCCGGATTCGGATGAACCGCTCACTTTCAAGGAGGCCGCCCGCATGGCCTTTCTGGCCCGGGGATCCATGGTGGGAACCGGCAAGTACAAGCCCGGTGAGCTGGGCGGCAAATTCAAAGGCGCCGCCGTGGGAACGTCTCCGGCTTATGGCCCGTCCGCCCAGGTTGTGGAAATCACCGTGGACAAGGGTACGGGAAAAATTACCATCGATCGGATGACCGATGCCCATGACTGCGGTTTCGCCATCAACCGTACTTCCGTGGAAGCGCAGATGCAGGGCTCTCTCTCCATGGGAGTGGGTGAGGCCATGTATGAGGAAGTGAAATTTGACGATAAGGGTAAGGTTATAAACGCAAATCTGGGCGAGTATAAGATTGCCACGGCGCTGGATATGCCCAACGTGGATGCCATCATTGTGGAAAGCGATGAGCCCAACGGTCCTTTCGGGGCCAAGGAAGTGGGGGAGGGGGCCATCATGCCCACCATCCCCGCCATTCTGAATGCACTCTACGATGCCACCGGCGTACGGGTTCAGGAATTGCCCCTGACGCCCGAGCGGGTGTTCAAGGCCATTCAGGCGAAGGAAGAAAAGGAAAAATAAAAAAAGGGTGCAGGGGGCAGTTATCAGGGGACAGGATACAAGGTTAAACTGATTTTTTTGCACCCTGACAACTGTACCCCGACAACTGTACCCCGACAACTAAAAAAGCACGGGTCCAGAAATGTCAAACCCAATGTCTAAAGAAGAAGCCCTTCGCTACCAGCGGCAGGTGATCCTGCCACAGATCGGCGAGGAAGGGCAGAAAAAGCTTCAAAGGTCGCGGATCTTTCTGGCGGGTCTTGGGGGGCTGGGGTCTGTTTCGGCATACTATCTGGCGGCGGCAGGGGTAGGGCAGCTTCGGGCGGTGGACAAAGACCGGGTGGAGTTGGGAAATTTGAACCGGCAGTTACTGCACCATACGGATGACATTGGTAAACCCAAGGCAGAATCCGCAAGGAGAAAACTTCAAAACCTGAATCCCCATTGCCGGGTTGAGGCGCTCCATGAGACGCTTGATGATGATAACGGGGATCTGCTGGTTGGAGATGCCCATGTGATTGTGGATGGAACGGATAACCTGAAGACACGAAAGATCTTGAATCGTGTCTCCTTAAAAAAAGGGATTCCCTTTTTTTTTGGCGGTGTGGATGGATTGACGGGCATGGCCACCACATTCATCCCCGGAAAAACCCCTTGTTTTGAATGTCTTTTCCCCGATGGGACCCCCGATAAGGGCCCTCCGGGGGTTTTAGGGCCTTTGCCGGGGATCATTGGCGCCCTGCAGGCGCTGGCGGTCATTAACTTTCTGGTGGGGGTGCCCCATGGCCTGTTGATGTCGCGAATGCTTTATGTGGATGGTGCAACCATGAATTTTAAAATGATCGAAATGGGAAAAAACTCCCGATGCCGTGTGTGCGGCGCCGATTTACCATAAGGAGAGAAAATCTCATGAATAATGACGCCGAAAAAATCGAAGTGACCATTAATGGTTTCAAAGAAAAAGTGCCCAATGGGTCTTCCGTTACCCAATTGATTCTGGCGTACGATGAAGTGGATTCCGCCATGATGGTGGAACAGAATGGACGGTACGTTTACCCCCAGAATTATGATACGACCCAGCCCGTGGCTGGAGATGTTCTGGAATTTATCCATCCTGATTTTGGTGGTTAATTCTGCCCACAATTTTGATCCCTTGAAAAATTTCACTGGTTTTTATTTATTTTCTTCTCTAATCAGCCCTTCAATGTTAGCTTGACGAACAATACTGACTTTTCATATATTGAATCCCAGTGTGCTTCTGTCCTGGGAGCTTTGCTCCGTGGCCTTGAGTGGATATCAGAGAGGAAAAACGTGACTGAGCGGATTGCTTTTGTAGATGATGAAGAACTCGTTCTAGGGACTTTGAGTCGGATTTTTGAGAATGAGCCCTATGAGGTTTATACCTTCGATGCGCCTTCAAAAGCGGTCGAGGCCATGGAGCAGCATTCGTTTTGTGTGGTGGTGTCGGATCAGATGATGCCGGAAATGGATGGCACTGAGTTTCTTGGTCAGATTCGTGACCGGTGGCCGGATACCGTGCGTATCCTCATGACCGGATATGCGGAGACGGAGACGGTCATCAGGGCCATCAACCAGGGTAGCGTTTTTCGTTTTGTCACCAAGCCATGGGAAATCCGCGAGCTGAGACAGATTGTGAATGATGCCTTCCATCAGTACCGGCTTGTCAGTGAGCACCGGGAGTTGACGAGGCTTACGGAAGAGCAGAATCGGGAGCTGCTCGAACTGAACCAGAGCCTGGAGAAAAGGGTTCAGGACAGGACGCGGCAATTGAGGGACAATGAGGAAGAGCTCAAGAACACCCTGAGTCAACTGCGTTTATCCCTGGAGGCAACCATCCAGGCCTTGGCCGCAACCGCTGAAGCCCGTGATCCCTATACGGCGGGGCACCAACGCCGGGTCGCCGATTTGTCCAGGGCCATTGCCCAGAAAATGGGCCTTTCTCATGACCAGGTGGATGGCGTTCGTATGGCAGGGTCAATCCATGATCTGGGAAAGATATATGTCCCTTCGGAAATTCTCAATAAGCCGGGTAAAATCAGGCCGAGTGAATTTGAACTGGTGAAATCGCACCCTGAGGTTGGACACGAGATATTACAAAACATCGCTTTCCCGTGGCCCGTGGCCGAGATTGAAATTCAACATCATGAGCGTTTGGATGGTTCGGGTTACCCCAATGGGCTCAAAGGGGATGAGATTATACTGGAAGCCAGGATTGTAGCGGTTGCAGACGTGGTGGAGAGCATGTCTTCCCATCGGCCCTATCGGCCGGCGCTGGGCATTGACGAAGCCCTGGCAGAGATTAAGAACGGTTCTGGAAAGCTTTTCGATGAAAGGGTGGTCGATGCCTGCGTGTTAGTTTTTGAGGAGGATGGCTATACCCTTTAACAGTTCTCAGTGTTTCATGAAATAATTGCACACATCCCGGCTTACATTCCGAATAAAATTGCCTCTATATCTCCCCGTGATAAATACCGTTAACACAAATGTCCGGCCATTGGGCAGTACCACGATGCCCGCGTCGTGAAATGTGTCGGATGTGGTGCCGGTTTTTGAAAAGACTTTGGAACCCCTTGGTGTGCCACCTGCAATTCTCATGCGTTGATAGGACTGATTCCTGACGTCTCGAACCATCAGTTTGTACATGGCGTTACAGCTGTCAGAGTCTACCAAAGCGTCCGATTCCAGGATTTGAAGAAATCTGGCCGCAGCCACCGCTGTCATGGAATTGCGATTAACCCAAGGGCCGCCCGGGGGTGTTCCGCTTCTCAAAAACTGCTTTTCGCCCGGGGGTATTGGGGATCCCCAGGTTTTCTGGCAGGCATTGATATCCTCAATCCCAAGGGATCGCAGCCAGTCGTTACATCCATTTCGTTTAGCGGAAAATTCCTCATAGGCTTCGGGTGATCTGAGGTTTCCCCCTGACGTACCGCTCCATAAATCGACAATCCAGCCTGTGGCAACATTACTGGAAGGGTGTATCATCTGATAGAGTTTCCTTTGAACCTGGGGGGTGATTTTGCAGGCGCCCGCCTTTGCCAGGTGATAGACATATCCCATATATATCATTTTGATGACGCTCGATGGATAAACCGGCTCATTGCCGTTATATTGTGCGAGGCGGGGCTTTTCAGGGTTTTTCAGGTCAATGAGTGCCAGGTGCACCTGATCAGCAGCGAGACCCGGCTGCTTTTTGAGGTTCCCGGCTACGATTTGGTCCAGAACATTCTGGAGTTGTTCTGAAACAATGGGCTGCGGAGGGAGGGGGATGCTTTTCTTCTCGCTGCAATCGCCACTCAGGCAGGTTGATGATAGCAGGAAAATGAACAAAATAATTCCCATCATCAATTGGCCGTTGCGGTAGGGACATCCAATGGATTTAAACGGCGAGAACGTCAGTGAAGATGTAAAGGTGTGCCACATGAAACGCTCCTTTTTTTGTTATTTTTCGCCCTTTTAACATCCCTTATCATTAAATTCAAGTGAGGGGTTGTTGAATCTTGCCCGACGTTGCATGGACTCCTTACGGGTTCATGAAAAAAATGGATTGACCTGAAGCTCGGAAAATGGTTAATCTCTCATGAAAATAAATCCGTTTGGAAAGGAATCATAGATGAAGAAATGCCTTGGCATGTTTTACGGTATCCTGGTTGTTGTAATTTTTGGGGGTGGTTTGTTTGGATGTTCAGATGAAAAAGTATCCAGGGATGTCAGTTCCATCAAATCAAGGCTTGAAAAGATAGAAGACAGGCTGGCAAATATTGAAAAGTCCGCTAAAAAGGTAGGGCTTCTGGAAGCAGAGTTTCAAAAACTTCAGCAATCCATGGAAGCCTGGGAGCGGGCGATCACCGCGCGTCTTGCTCCGGTTTCAAAAAAGAAAACCGGATCTCGGACCAAGACGGCGACCCGCAAAAAGAAGGAGGGAAAACACAAATACTATGTTGTCATACGGGGTGACAGCTTGTTTCAAATTGCACAGAAGCACCATATGACCCTCGACCAGTTGTGCCAGTTGAACAAGATTACGACGAAAACGGCCCTGCACCCCGGCGATAAACTCCTGGTTTATTGAATGGGAAATCCGTAAAGGACCCTTTTAAACAAGCATTCACAGCTCTTAATGGGAAAATATTTGAAAGGGGGGGAACAAATGGATAAGGTTGACGTCAAGTTTGGCGAGTGGATTGAGAAGGGTTTCAGCCTGTACAAGGAAAATTTCGGTATCCTCGTGCTGGTGTCCCTCATTGCCGTAATTGTAAGCGCTGTTACGGTAGGTATCCTTGCCGGGCCCATGGCGGCAGGTGTTCTTATCATCGTCTTTCAGTTGCACGACCGTAAGGAATCCCACCCGGAGGTGGGCACCCTGTTCAGAGGGTTTGATTTTTTCCTGAACAGCTTCCTGTTTTTTATTATCTGGGGAATTGCCATTTTTGTAGCGAGCCTGATCCTGGGCCTCGTTCCCTGTATCGGTCAAGTGGCCTCCCTGTTTGTGGTTTTCGTGGCCCATGCGCTGCTCATGTTCGGGCTTTTTTTGATTGTGGACCGGAAAATGGAGTTCTGGCCGGCTTCCGTCGCGAGCTTCAACATGGTGAAGCGCAACTTCTGGCCTTTCTTGGGCTTTTCCATTGTATCCAACCTGATCGGCAGCATCGGCGCGGTCGCCTGCGGAATCGGTATCGTTTTTACCCTGCCCATACAGGTTTGCATTCTGACCGTGGCATACCGGGAAATTTTTGACGACGACGCAATCGCTTCCCTGACGTCCTGATGGGCTGAAATGAACATCCGCACCGGGCTTGTCAGCCCCATCAGAAAAAAATACCCGTTTCCAGCGTGGACCAGACCCCATTCCTATTGGGATGTGGTGGTGGCGCACCTTCCCTTGGCCTTGCTGACCGGTTTGGGGTTGATCCTGCCCTTCTGGGTTTCCTGCCAGTCCCTTCCCCTTTTGAAATGTATTTTTCAGCGTGTCACCGGCATCTCGTGCCCCTTTTGCGGGTTCACCCGTTCTCTCTGGGCCATTTCATCGGGTGACTGGCATTTTGCGGCAGGCGATAACCCCCTTTCGCTGGGGATTTATGGTTTGATGGTGGTCTTTTTTGCCTGGCATTCTATGGCACTTTTGTTGGGTGTCAAGATGACATCCGGGTTGTACCCGCTCTGCAAATCGGCTTACACCTGGTGGTTTATGGGAGCCCTGTTCTTTCTGAACTGGGTGTATCGAATCGGTTCTGGGTTGACGTAACTTTATTTTATGAATTTGGGGATTTTATTTAGATGACCGAAGAAGAAAATGCGGAAAATAAACGACCCCGCCCTTTGGAGGGGATACGTGTGGTGGAATACGGCCTTTTTCATGCCGGGCCGGGTGCTGGCGCCATCCTGGGTGATCTTGGGGCGGATGTGATCAAGATTGAGCCGAAAGACGGGGACCCCGAGCGGTACTGGACGAGACTGGGGCAGCTGGACCTTGCCCTTCCGGGTGGCGAGAGTGCCATGTTTCAGGCCTCCAACCGCAACAAAAAGGGGATTGGTGTGGATATCCAGAACCCCATGGGCCGGGATGTATTCAATGGGCTTATCCAGAAAGCCGATATTTTTTTGACCAATATCAGGAAGAGCACCAAAGCCAAATTGAAAATCGATTATGCCTCTTTGTCTTCCGTGAACCCCAAATTGATTCATGCCAACGTGTCCGGGTATGGGCCCGAGGGCCCCATGAGCGATCTGGGTGCTTTTGACCCCCTGGGGTTGGCCCGTTCGGGCATGATGTTTGTTTGCGGGACCGATGAACCGCTCCTGATGCACATCGGCATTCTGGATCAGGCCACCTCCATCGCCTTGAGCCATGCTATTATTACGGCGCTTTTTGTGCGCGAAAGAAAGGGGATGGGGCAGGAAGTTCACGTTTCACTTTATGGAACGGCGCAATGGCTGATGCATCCGACCCTCATGATCGGGAATCTCCTTTCCGTTGAACCCGTCATTCATGTGGACCGAAAAAATCATTCCCCCTTACGCAATTTTTTCCGTTGCAAAGGCGGAGAATGGATTATCGGTGCCCATCATCCGGAGGAAAAATACTGGCCCGATTTCTGTGAGACCACCGGGCAGTCCGAGCTGATCTCAGATCCCCGCTACGCGACCCTTGATGCAAGGGCTGCCAACAGCGCAGCCCTGATGGACCACTTTGATCAGGTCTTCCTCTCCAAGACCCGGGATGAGTGGATGGACATATTTCTGGTCAGGGGCCTCATGTTCTGCTCGATCCAGCATGCCAGCGAAATCAAAAACGATCCCCAGGCCCGGGCCAATGGTTATGTGATGGACTTTGAGCATCCGTCACTGGGAAAAATTCAGATCCCGGGGTATCCGGTGCACTTCAGCGGATGCAAGGCCGGAACCCGGACCCTTGCGCCCGGACTGGGTGAGCACACGAAAATGGTTCTTTCGGAAAACGGATATACGGAATCCGAAATTAAGGCATTCATGTCCGCTGGCGCCGCCTTCTAATCCACATCCATTTCCTAAAGTTCACAAAAACCATAAAAACCCATTGACATTCAAACATCTGTTTTATACATATGTTCGTATTAAACGGAGGTTTGAACGGTATGGCTGAGACCTCAAAGGTCAAGATTTCAAAAGAACGGATCCTGCGGGAAGCTGAAGCCCTGTTTGCGGAGCGAGGTTTTTATGCGGTGACCGTTCGAGAAATAACGCGGGCGGCCCATTGCAATCTGGCCGCCGTGAATTATCATTTTGGAAACAAGCAAAATCTCTACTTGGAAGTCTTCAGGTGTCTCTGGAAACCCAGGGCCAAAAGGGTTGTGGCCCGCTTTGAGAGAATGTTGGCAGCACAGCGGGAATTGACCCTTCAAGGTATCGTTCATGCCGTGGCTGAAGCGTTCATTAAAGGTCCCCTTTCGGACGATGAACGGTTACGGCACCACCAATTGATGATTCGGGAAATGGCCAGGCCCACGGAGGCTTTTGAAATGGTTGTGGGAGAGGTGATTGGGCCGTTTCAGAGAAAGCTGGCGGAAATGATTCGTCCTTTCATGGCCCGGGAAATGGGGCGGGTGGCTTTGCTCTTGCACGTTCAAAGTATTATCAGCATGGTGATCCATTTTAATTTTGCCAGAAACCCGGTGATACGCATTACGGGTATGGAATATGATGATGTGTTTAAAGATGCACTGGTTAAACATGTGGTTCAATTCAGTCTCAGCGGATTGAACGGTGCCGGGGGAGGGGATGTTCCATGAGGCCATCTGCGGTACTTTGTTGGGTATTGTGTCTCTTCTGTTTATGGGCGGCCGGGTGCATGAAAATGGGGCCGGATTTCAAGAAGCCCGACCTTCAACTGGCCCAGCCGGAGAAGTTTCAGTATCGGCCCAGAAAAAAGACGGTGGTTATTCCGGAAGACCGGTGGTGGGAGGTGTTCGGTGACCCGGAAATCAACGGTCTGGTCAAAAAGGTCTTGGAAAACAATCCGGATCTTCAGCAGGCTGCGGCGCGCATTCTCGAATTGCAATACCAGGTGATCCAGACCCGGGCAGACCGGTTTCCCAGTTTGGGGTTGCAGGCCAATGCCATGCGGCAGCATGAACCGGAATCTGTTCTGGGACCCGGCGTTCCCATCGGTGGAAACGTGAGCCAGTATGGGTTTTCCCTGCCGGCATCCTATGAGATGGACCTGTGGGGGAAATATGCGAGAGCCGAGGAATCCTCGCGGGCGCAATTGCTGCAGGAAGAAGAAAATCGTTTGACCTTGTCCCAGGGCCTGGTGGCGGAGGCCATCAGCCTTTTTCTGCAGATGCAATCCCTGGAAAGACGGATCCAGATTACCCTTCAGAGTCTGAACAATTATCAGGAAAGCGTCACATTTGTGGAGCGTCGTTATAAACGGGGACTGACCAGCATCCTGGATCTCAGGCAGGCCAGACGGACTTTGAACCAGGCAAAGGGTAATCTGCCGCAGCTGAGGCAGGAGTTGGGTGCATCGCAGCAGGCCCTCGCGGTGTTGATGGGGGAATATCCCAAGACCCGAAAGCCTTATCCCCAACCTGAGGACTATTATAAGAAGCTCAAGCCCGTACCGCCCGGGCTGCCCAGTGAGCTTCTGTTGCGCAGACCGGATATCCGGGCGGCCGAAGCCCAGTTGAAGTCGTTGAATGCACAGGTTGGGGTGGCCAAGGCCAGCCGTTTCCCCAGCATCAGTCTGACGGGAAGTTATGGTTATTCCAGCGAAGAACTGTTCAATCTCTTCACACCCGGGGCCGCATGGAGCCTGGCCGCAGGTCTGGCGCAGCCGCTGTTTGATGCGGGCCGGTTAAAGGCCAATCAACGGGCCGCTGAAGCGCGATACACCCAAGGGGTTGCGGGGTACCGAAAAAGAATTTTGGACGCTTTCAAAGAGGTGGAAAATGCGCTTTTAACCCGAAAAAAACAGATTGAGCGTCGGGGTGACGTGTTGAGTTTTGTGGTGGAAGCCCGCGCCACCCAACGGGTGGCTGAAAAGCGTTATATGCGCGGACTGGTGGATTATTTGACCGTGCTCAATGCCCAGCAGACGCGATTTGGTGCGGAGGATCAATTGCTGCGGGTGGAGCTGACCATCCTGGCAAATCGCGTGACCCTGCATCGGGCCCTGGGGGGCGGCTGGGCCATGTTGCCGCCGGTCAAAGGGAAGGAAACCGAAGGGATGGCCTCTTATACCATCTGGTAACCGTCAACCGGCAACTGTAAACATTTTCTGAAAGAGGCGAGCGGCATACCATGAGCAAGACAAAAAAAAGAGTTATTCAGGTCCTTTTTACCATTGTCCTGATCGCACTGGGTGCTTTTGGAATGATAAAACTCACCGAAAGCAAGTCCCAGATGAAAAAGAAGAAAATAGTGACGCCGTTGCCCATGGCGCGAACCATGGTGGTTCAAACCGCCGCAAGGGCCATGGTTGTTAAGGGAGAGGGTACGGTCAGGCCCCTTATCGAGATTGATCTGGCGCCCGAGGTGGAGGGTAAGGTGGTTTTTCTCTCTCCGTCCATGATCAATGGCGGGGCTTTCAAAAAAGGGGAGACCCTGCTCAGGATCGAGCCCGAGGATTATCGGCTGGCGGTGACCCTGCAGGAATCGAAAGTCAAGAATGCAGAGAGTTTGCTTCGCCTGGCGGAAGAAGAGACCTCCGCGGCAAGGGAAGAATGGCAGCAGCTTTATGTGGATGATGAAAAAGAAGGAAAAGAACCACCGGCCCTTGTGCTCAAACACCCCCAGCTGGCGGCGGCAAAGGCCAAGCTGGCGGCTGACAAGGCGGAGCTCAGAAACGCACTGCTCTCCCTGGAACGGACAGAGATCAAAGCGCCGTTTAGTGGTCGTGTGGAAGTGGAAGACGTGGGATTGGGGCAGTATGTGAGGATCGGTGAAGAACTGGCCACCCTTTTTTCCACCGACGTGGCTGAAATTGTGGTGCCCCTTGAGGACGAGGCTCTTTTCTGGTTTCACGTTCCCGGTTTTACCCCAGGGGATGGCCCCGGTGCACCCGCAACCATTCGGGCGCGTCTTGCAGGTCGCGAATGTATCTGGGAAGGCCGTGTGGTTCGTGCCGAGGGGACCATGGATGAACGGACCCGAATGGTCCGGGTGGTGATTCGTGTGAACAAACCCTATGCCGCCAGGCCGCCCCTGGCGGTGGGGCTTTTTGTGAGGGTCGAAATCAAGGGACGTCAAATACCGGACCTGGCGATTATTCCTCGTAGCGCCCTTCGTCAGGGGGGCATTGTATGGGTGGTGGATGCAGATGATCGGCTCCATTATCGAAAGGTCCGGGTGGCCAGAATAGAGGGTGAACAGGTACAGATCCAGGAGGGGCTTAAAAGCGGGGATCGGATCGTCATATCCCACCTCAAAACAGTTACCGACGGTATGGTAATTCGCCCCGTGCCGCAAAAGGAGGAAAAGCAGGAATGAAAGGGATGATCGCCTGGTTTGCGAAAAATCACGTCGCCGCCAATCTGCTCATGCTGTTTCTCATGCTGGCGGGTGTGGTCACCGGCCTTACCATGAAGGTGGAGGTTTTTCCCGAGTTCTCCCTGGATATGATTACGGTGACCACCCAGTATCCCGGTGCTTCTCCATCGGAGGTTGAAGAAGCCATCGTTCGGCGTATCGAGGAACGGGTGGCGGGTTTGTCCGGGATCAAGCGCATCGACTCCACCTCCCGGGAGGGGTTGGGGACCGTCACCATCGAGGTCATGAAAGACTGGTCCCTCAAAAAACTGTTGGATGAGGTGAAAAGCGAGGTGGACAGCATCACCACCTTTCCCAATGAGGCGGAACGGCCCATTGTACGGGAAGTGACCCGTCGGAACCGGGTCATCAGCCTGGCGGTTTACGGGGATGCCTCTGATGCCACCATTAAGAATCTGGCGGAAACCATCAAAGACGAAATCATCAACCTGCCGGGCATTACCCAGGCGGAACTCGCCGGCATCAAGACCGGTGAAATTCATATTGAAATCTCCGAGGAAACCCTTCGACGCTATGGGCTGACCCTGGGTAGGGTTGCGGATGCTGTTCGAAAAGGGAGCCTGGATCTGCCGGCGGGCCGCGTTAAAACAACCGGTGGAGAAATTCTGATCCGTACCAAGGGGCGGCGGTATTATGCCGATGAATATCGGGATGTGCCCATCCTTACCAATCCTGACGGCACCAAGGTAACCCTGGGGCAGATCGCCGTTTTGAGCGACGGCTTTCAAGATGTGGACCTGGCGGCCCGGTTTCAGGGAAAGCCCACCGCATTGATTGAAGTGTTTCGCGTGGCCGACCAGAACGCCCTTACCGTGGCGGAAACCATTAAGCAATTCGCGGACCGGATCAGGTCCACCCTTCCAGAAGGCATGGGCATCGACATTTACAATGACCGATCCATCATGCTCAATAGCCGTATGGACCTGTTGATAAGGAATATGGGGTTTGGTTTGATCCTGGTCAGTATTTTGCTGGCGCTTTTTCTGGATTTGAAACTGGCGTTCTGGGTGACCCTTGGCATCCCTATCTCCTTTCTGACAGGACTCTGGTTGTTGCCGCGGTTTGATGTATCCATCAACATGATTTCCCTGTTCGGTTTTATCATGGTGCTGGGTATTGTGGTGGACGATGCCATTATCGTGGGGGAAAACGTCTTTCGGAAATATGAAGAGGGCATGGATCCCCGGGCCGGGTCCATCAATGGCGCCGTAGAGGTCGGTAGACCCGTGGTTTTTGCAGTCCTGACCACCGTGGCGGCATTCTGGCCGCTGCTTTCCGGAACCGGCAACATGGGCAAAATCATGCGTAACATCCCCATCGTGGTCATTCTGGTGCTGCTGGGTTCCCTGGTGGAATCTTTAATGATTTTGCCGGCCCACCTCAGCCGAAGCTGGGAGCGCAAGGCCAGACGGAAGCGTAAACCCAAAAAAGAAAAAATGGTTTCCAGGGGGCTCAAGTGGGTCATTCGAGGACCCTATACAAGACTGGTGACGTTCTGTGTGAGATGGCGGTATGCCACCGTGGCCCTGGGTATTGCCATTCTTCTGTTGACGTTAGGCGTTTGGAAAGGCGGGTTGATCCGGTTTACCTTCTTCCCGAAAGTGGAAGGGGATACCCTGACCTGCTCGGTCACCATGCCTGCGGGGACCTCTGTTTCTCGAACGGAAAGGGTCGTGAAACAGCTGGAAGAAACGGCCAGGGAAACCATCGCGGAAATGGAAAAAAGACGGCCTGACGGCGGTGAACCCTTGCTGGAATACATGATCGCTGTTGTGGGGATGCACACGGGGGGGCGGGGTCCCCAC
>JAERTK010000270.1 GCA_016844935.1 Desulfobacteraceae bacterium
GTGTGAGTGCGAGCCGTTGCTCTACTCAGATCAGTACATCATGGAGAACCATGCCCCTGAAATCGTGCGGGCCCTGAAGGCGGTGGTCAATGCCACCGGGGCTTCCCGGGGTGTCATTGCCATCAAGCGGAAATACGCCGGGGCGGCAAAGGCGTTTGGGCGTTTTCTGGATGATGCTTCACTGGAGCTGGCCCAATTGGATAATTTTTATCCTGCCGGTGATGAACACATCCTGGTGCACGAAATCACCGGGAAAACCATCCCCCCCCTGGGGTTGCCCAAGGAGGTGGGGGCGCTGGTGGCGAACGTGGGCACTCTCTATTCTGTGAATGAGGCCATGAATGCCAGGCCGGTGACCCGGAAAGTGGTCACTGTGACCGGTGAAGTGGAGAACCCCGGTGTGATACAGGTTCCCATCGGGACAAAGGTGGCTGACTGCATAGATAAGTGCGGCGGCCCGGTGACCGATGATCCTGTCTATGTCATGGGGGGACCCATGATGGGGCGCTTTCTGGATATGCCCCGGGATCTCGACCAGGCGGTTATCACCAAAACCAGCGGGGGCATTATCGTGCTTCCCCGGGGGCACTATCTCCATGAATGTGCGTCGCTCTCCCTTGAAGTGATGCGAAAACGGGCGGCCACCGCTTGCATCCAGTGCCGCTACTGCACCGATCTGTGCCCCCGTTACTTGGTGGGCCACAGTTTCGAGACCCACAACGTGATGCGGGCTTTCGGTGGTGGCGAGGACAGCGCCATGGGTGCCATGCAGGCGTTGTTGTGCTGTGAGTGCGGCGTCTGCGAACTGTTCAGCTGCCCCATGCGGCTTTCACCCCGGCGCATCAACGCGGCCCTGAAGGGTTCTTTTGGAAAACAGGGCGTTTCTTATGATGGAACCAGGGAGGTGCGGCCCCAGCAGTCGGCCCTGAGGGATTACCGTAAGATTCCGGTGCCGCGCCTGGCCATGAAGCTGGGTATTTCCCGTTACATGGATATTCATCCCCATGACGGCGGTGCATTTGAGCCTGATATGGTTGTGATTCCCCTGAAACAGCACATCGGGGCGCCGGCTGATTCCATGGTCAAGGTTGGGGATAGGGTGCGAACAGGCGACATGATAGGAGAGATACCTGGAGATGCTCTGGGGGCCAGGATCCATGCCTCCATTTCCGGGAAAGTTGTTCGGGTAAGCGATTCGGTGGTTATTGAAAGGTCCTGAGATGGGAACCAACATCCAAGCTGTGGGCGTGATCGAATTTAACAGTATCGCTGCCGGTATAGAGGCTGCTGATCACATGGTTAAAGCGGCCTCGGTTGAGGTGCTGTTACTCAAGACCATTTGTCCGGGGAAGTTCCTGGTGGGGGTACATGCCGGTGTGGCGGCGGTACAGGCATCTATTGAAACCGGATTGGCCCATACAGGGGATACCATTGTGGATCATTTCATCATCCCCAACATCCATCGGGATGTCATTACCGCCATGAGTTGCGCCATCGAAGAAATCAAGGGAGATGCGCTGGGCGTCATAGAGACGTTCTCGGCGGCATCATCCATTGTGGCGGCTGATCTGGCCGTCAAGGCGGCCAACGTGTCACTCATAGAGGTGCGAATCGCCATGGGGCTGGGTGGTAAGGCCTTTTGCACCCTCGCCGGCGATGTGGCTTCGGTGGAATCAGCGGTCAAAGCGGGGTCAGCGGCGGTTGCTGAAAATGGGCTTCTGGTGCGTAAGGCGGTCATCAGCAACATTGATCCACAGGTTTTACGGCACATCATGTAACGGACGGGGCATATCTTTTTGACATCATAGAGTGAGGTTAACATGTCATCAAACGAATCATTGGGTTTTGTGGAAACGGTGGGGCTGGTAGCTGCCATCGAGGCGGCGGACGCCATGGTAAAAACCGCGCAGGTGCGGGTGAAAACGGTTTGCAATGCCGATGCCGCCCTGCTCAGTGTCATCTGCACGGGTGATCTGGCCGCCTGCAAGGCTGCTGTGGATGCGGGAAAGGCCGCTGCCATGAGGGTCGGCGATTGCGTCAACAGCAATCTCATCGCCCGGGCCGCCGACGGGGTGGAAAAATTTATTGAAGATGACATCGGTCCGCTTTTTGAGCCGGTCAAGGCTGCCAAGGCTGCAAAAGCAGGAACCAAAAAGAGCCAGAAATAACGGCCAACCCTTTGCGGTGGGGGAATTCAAATGGAACTGGGAAAAGTAGTGGGACAAGTGGTTTCTACGATACGCGATATGGGGTTACCCAATCTGACCTTTCTTCTGGTGGATATCGTAGACCCCGAAGGAAAGGTGCTCTTTCCGGGGCAGGTGGCCGCGGATACCATGGGCGCCGGTGAGGGTGAGATGGTGCTTCTGGTCAGGGGCAGTTCAGCCCGTATGATCATGGAGGGAAAGCCCCCCCTGGACCTGAGCGTTGTCGGTATCGTAGATCAGGTCACCGCCGGGAAAAAAACGCTTTATAACAAGTAAGAGAATAAACGCAACTTTGATATTCACTGGAGTTCGCAATGGGTATACCCACACAGGAATTGGAGTCTATCGTCAGGCAGGTGCTTGAGCAGCTTGATACATCGGATGTGTTACTGAGCCCCTCCCGGGACCAGGGGGATAACGGCGTTTTTGAGCATCTGGAAGACGCTGTGGCGGCGGCGAATGCGGCTTACAAGAAAAGCCACACCATCGCCCTGCGGGAAAGGGCGGTCAAGGTTATCCGCCGCGCGGCGCGTACCAATGCCCGGCGATTGGCCGAGATGGCTGTTCAGGAAGCCGGCATGGGCCGTATCGAGGATAAGGTCAAAAAGAACCTGTTGGTGGCTGACCGCACGCCGGGCCCTGAGGTCCTGGCACCCAGCGCCATATCGGGAGATACCGGTTTGACCCTCATCGAAAATGCGCCATGGGGTGTTATCGCCTCCGTGACGCCCTCCACCAATCCGGCGGCAACCATTATCAACAACGCCATCAGCATGATCAGCGGCGGCAACTCGGTGGTTTTCAGTCCTCATCCGGCGGCCAAACGCATCACCCAGGAAACCATCAAGATGCTGAACAAAGCCATTAACGAGGAAACGGGCATCAACAACCTGCTCACCTGCGTCAAGGAGCCCTCCATCGAATCGGCTCAGAAACTCTTCACCTTCCCGGGCATTAACCTTCTGGTGGTGACTGGCGGCGAAGCGGTGGTTAAAGCCGCCCGTGACATCACCAATAAACGGCTCATCGCCGCCGGCGCTGGCAATCCGCCGGTGGTTGTGGATGAAACGGCGGATCTGAAAAGAGCCGCCCAAAGCATCTACGCCGGCGCCTCCTTTGACAACAACATTGTCTGCTGTGACGAAAAAGAGATCATCGCCGTTGAATCCATTGCCGATGAACTGAAACAGGAATTGACCCATTGTGGCGCGGTGCAGCTTAACCGGGACCAGGCTGAGGCCATTGCCCGTGAAGTACTCCTGGACTATCCCGGTCCCAATGCCCGGCCCAACCCCAAATGGGTGGGACGGGATGCATATGAACTGGCTTCGGCCGGCGGATTCAGTGTGCCTGAGTCCTGCCGCCTGCTCATGGTGGATGTGGGCCGCGAGACCGATTATGTATTCGCTCCCATGGAACAGATGATGCCGATTATACCGGTGCTCCGGGCCCGTGATTTTGACGAGGCGTTGGACTGGGCCATGCTCCTTGAGGGAGGGCACTTTCATACGGCAGGGATGCATTCGCGCAATATCGAATATATGGATACCATGGCCACCCGAATCAACACCAGCCTGTTCGTCAAAAACGGTCCCCACGTGGCGGGTCTGGGTGCCGGCGGGGAAGGGTGGACCTCCATGACCATCTCCACCCCCACGGGGGAAGGCGTTACCAATGCCGGTACCTTCGTGCGCCTCAGGCGTTGCACTCTGGTGGGCAGTTTCCGGATCGTTTAACAGGGAGAAAGATGACCCTTTCCTGGGAACAAGCGGCAGAACGTCTCAATCAGGCGAAAAAACTGTTGAATAACACCCGACCGGTTTCCGTTTCCGGCCCTTTGCATGCCGGCATCGATCTGGGTACCGCGGACGTGGTGGTCATGGTCTTAAATGATGTGGATCATCCCGTGGCGGCCTTTCTGGAATGGGCAGAGGTGGTCCGCGACGGGGTGGTGGTGGATTTCATCGGTGCGGTGGATATTGTAAAGGCTCTCGTCAAAAAGGCGGAGATCCGGCTGGGGGTCAAACTGACCGAAGCCACCACCTCCTTTCCTCCCGGAACCGATGCAAGGCTTTCAACCAATATCCTTGAAAGCGCCGACCTGGATGTGGCTGCTGTCCGGGATGAACCCTCCTGTGTGGCGTCTTTACTGGAACTCCATAAGGCGGCCGTGGTGGATGTGGGCGGCGGCACCACCGGAACCGCAGTGGTGCAGAATGGATCGGTAGTTTTCAGCGACGATGAACCCACCGGTGGCAGGCACATTTCCCTATCCATTGCCGGCCATTTTGACATCCCTTTGGAAGAGGCCGAAAAGCGAAAGCGCCTTCCCGAGCGATATGGCATCCTGGACCTGGCCCGTCCCACCCTGTTGCGGATTTGCGATATCGTGGCCGGCCACATAAAGGGCCACACGGTGGATCGCATCATCCTGACGGGTGGGACCTGTTGCCTCCCCGGTATTGATCAGATTTTTTTTGAAGAATTGGGTATCCCGGTACAGCTT
>JAERTK010000271.1 GCA_016844935.1 Desulfobacteraceae bacterium
GGGATCGAACGGCATTCAGAAGCCTCCTTCAGAGATTTGAGAATAGATTATTACCAGCAGGCTTTTACTGACAACTGCCAACTGATAACTGACAACTTTCTTGTTTTCTGTGACAGAAGACAAGGTGATAAGGTACTAAAAGAGCTTGCAACATTGATTTCTCCGGGCCATAATACGGGCTATGTATAGATCTGAGAAAACGAAAACCACTTGGAGATATTTTTAAGGAGAAAATAGAATGGAACAGAACCAGGAAATTCTGGATGGGCTGAAGACCGCCATGGAAGCGGAACTGACGGGATATAATTTTTATAAAATGTCATCTGAAAATGTGGCGGACAAAAAAGCGAAAGAGACCCTGGCGGAACTGGCTCAGGAGGAAATGGGGCATTTTAAATACCTGCGGCATCAGTACCAATCGGTGCTGGAAAATGGAAACTATGACTTCGCAGCGGCATTTGTTAAAAAACCCGAAGATGACACCGAGAGCCCCATTTTCAGCGATGCCATCAAAGAACGCATCAAGGACAGCCATTATGAAGTCAGTGTTCTGACCATCGGCATGAAACTTGAGATGGAAGCCATGATTTTCTACCGATCCTGTGCGGAAAAAGCAGACTCGGCGGAAGCCAAACAGTTTTACAACGAGCTTGCGGATTGGGAGCAGGGACACTACAAGGCTTTTGAAAATGAGCTGGACATGCTGAAAGATGACTACTGGGCAGCCAACGATTTTACGCCCATGTGAGGGTCCACTGGAGCCGGCTAATGAAGACCTTTTCCGGAAATATTGTGGACGTGGTGAACAAAGAGATTTTTCCCGGAACCATTTACGTCAAAGGCGGCATGATCCATGACATCCGCCGTGACAACCGAACCTATGCGCATTTCATCACGCCGGGGTTCATTGACGCGCACGTCCACATTGAAAGTGCCATGCTCCCGCCTTCCGAGTTTGCGCCCATTGCATTGGCCCATGGTACGGTCGCCGCCGTCTGCGATCCCCATGAAATTGCCAATGTCCTGGGGGTCGAGGGTGTGCAGTATATGATTGAAAATGCCGCCGCCGCGCCCCTTAAATTCTACTTTTCCGCCCCCTCCTGTGTTCCGGCCACCCCTTTTGAAACCAGCGGAGCGGAGCTGACCCTTGAAGATACGAAAGCCCTTCTGGAAATGCCCCAAATTAAATTCCTGGGGGAAATGATGAATTTCCCCGGTGTCATCCATGACGACCCGGATGTCTTAAAAAAGCTGGAGATGGCTAAAAATCACCATAAGGCCATCGACGGGCACTCTCCGGGGCTTCGGGGGAAAGATCTCAAAAAATATATTTCGGCCGGGATTACCACGGATCACGAGTGTTTTAGAAAGGATGAAGCCCTCGAAAAACTCTCTTTGGGCATGAAAATCCTCATTCGTGAAGGGTCAGCGGTGAAAAATTTCCATGAGTTGATCCCCGTGGCGGATGAGCACTACAAAGATTGCATGTTCTGCTCAGACGATAAACACCCGGATGACCTTTTAAAAGGGCATATCAATGACCTGGTAAGACGGGCCCTTGAAACGGGCCTGGATAGGATGAAAGTCCTCCAAATGGCCTGCATCAATCCGGTGATCCATTATGGGTTAGACGTGGGATGTCTGCAAAAAAATGATTCTGCGGATTTTCTGGTGATCGATGATTTTGATCATCTTCACATTCACCAGACCGTGATCCATGGGGAAATCGTTGCCGAAAACGGCCGGACCCGGCTGCCCCGGAAACCTGCCGGGATTGTCAACCGGTTTGCGGCAACCCCCAAAGAACCGGGAGATTTCGCTGTTCCGGATCAAAAACGGGCTGTCAATATTATTGATGTGATTGACGGCCAGCTCATCACCAAAAAATCCCGGGGCACCCTTGAAGGCGAAAACGGCCACCTGAAATGCAGCATGGAAAAGGACATCCTCAAAATCGCCGTGGTGAATCGCTATGAAGACCTCAAACCGGCCCTGGGGTTTGTTAAAAACTTCGGCTTAGGGCATGGTGCCATTGCCGGTTCCATTGCCCATGACTCCCACAACATTATCGCCGTGGGGACCAACGATGAGGACATTTGCGGCGCCGTAAACCTGATTATCGCCAACAAAGGCGGCATCTGTGCGGTCTCCGGTACGAAAAACCTTCGGGAAATCCTGCCGCTTCCCATCGCAGGACTCATGAGTGATGAAGATTTCGAAACCGTCGCAAACCAATATACCCGGCTCGACATGCTGGCAAAAGAGATGGGATCCACATTGCACGCCCCCTTCATGACCCTTTCCTTTATGGCCCTTCTGGTCATTCCGGAAATAAAGTTAAGTGATAAAGGGCTGTTTGACGGCACCCGGTTTGAATTCATGGACCTTTTTGTGGAAGCCGACCGCTGAAATTTCGTATTTTAATTGCCATCTACACAACAGCCAGTTTACAGCCAAGGGCCTTGGTGACTTTACAGATGGTGGAGAACTTGGGGTTGCCATCTTCAGCAAGGGACTTGTAGAGGCTTGCGCGGGTAACACCGGCTTTTTGGGCCACTTGGGTCATGCCCATTGCCCTAGCGGCAATATTGAGCGCATGGATGAAGTCCGATTCGTCTCCGGTTGCTGCTATTTCTTGGAGAAAGCCACGAATCTCTTCAGGGGTGTTCAGGTGTTCGGCAATGTCAAAAAGTTTTGTTTCAAGAGCCATGGATCAATCCTCCAGTTCATTCAAAAGCAAAACGGCCTTCTCAATATCTTTCGCCTGAGTTGATTTATCACCTCCGGCCAGCAGTAAGACCACCCTGCCACCATGAATAGTATAGTAAACCCGCAGACCGGAGCCAAAAAAGAAACGCAACTCAAAAAGGCCGGGGCTGATTTTCTTGAAATCTCCGAAGTTGCCATTCTCAATCCGACCGAGCCGGGACAAAATCCTTACTTTTATTGAGGAATCATTCAGTTTGGCGAACCACTTGTTGTATTGTTTTGTACTTCGGAGCTCAAATTTCATGCGATGATTGTATCCTGCCAGATACAGGCTGTCAAGATCGTTTTGTCATTCGTGATTCCTTGTTCGTCATTCGTCATTCTCTTTTTCAAGTAGTGCTTTCCGAATATCCTCCGCCCGCACCGGAATCTCCTCCAGATCCACCCCCACCGCATCCCTGATGGCGTTCAGCACCGCCGGTGCAATGGGAACAACGGGTAATTCCCCGATCCCCTTGGCCCCCATGGGACCCAAAGGATCCGGCACTTCAACGATAATGGTTTCAATGGGCGGCACATGGGTGGTGCGCGGTATATGATACCCATCAAAGTTATCATTTTGAATCACCCCATCCCGCAATACCATGCGCTCCCAGAAACACCCGCCAAGCCCCATGGCCACACCTCCCTGCACCTGCCCCACGATCCCGGACGGATTGATGGCCTTGCCAACGTCCTGGGCAACCGCCACCTTTAAAACGCGAACCCGCCCGGTTTTCTCGTTGACCGCCACCGCCACTACCGCAGCCACATAGCCAAGAGACGGCAGGATGCACTGCTCCGGCCCGATTTGGGTGACCCTTTCAGGGGGGAACATGTTTTTAACCGGGGGCGTATAGACCTCCCGCACTACCGGAAGCTTATGGTTATTTTGATCCTTCTTCAACAAATCCTTAAACTTCACGGCGGCCCGGCAGATGGCCCCGCCGGTGAGGAATACCTGCTGGCTTGCGCTGGTGATCATGGGTGAGGTGGTGTGGTCCGTGGATCCGGGGATGATCCGGATGCGATCCACGGGCTGATCCAGTGCCTGTGCCGCGATGCGGCTCAAGGCATCCACCAGGCCCTGACCCACTTCGCACCCCCCGGTATACACTTCGATCATCCCGTCATCACCCAGTCGCAGGGTGACATCCGTCGTCCCCTGGGGAATCATGGTGGGGGTGCTGCTGTTCTTGTAGCCGGCGGCCATACCGATCCCAAGTTTTTCCCCGCCCCGCACCCCCTCCTCGTTTCTCAGGCGTTTTATTACCGGCAGAAGGGAATCCAGACAGGCTTTCATCCCCACATCAGACCCCATGATCTGCCCCCACTGGGATATTTTTCCCGCTTTAAGAACATTTTTCAACCGCATATCCATGGGGTCCAGTCCCAGGCGGACGGCAAGGCGGTCCATCTGGCATTCCATTGCCAGGCACACTTGTGGCACCCCGAAACCGCGCATGGCCCCACAGGTGGGGTTGTTGGTATAGGCGGCCTTAATCTCTATATCCACATGGTGTGTCTCATAGGGTCCGGTGGCAAACACAACGGCGTTTTCAACCACCGGCAAAGTGGCCGAATGATAGGCACCGGCATCGGCAATCCCTTTTACCACGCAATGGGTGAGGCGGCCATTTCCATCGGCACCGGTCTCATAATCCAGGACAAAGGGGTGGCGGTGGCTGTGAACCCGGCTTGATTCTTCCCGGGTCAAAGCCAGCCGCACCGGCTTTCCGGTCAAACGGGTCCCCAGAGCGCACAGGTGCTGAATGGTTAAATCACCGCGTCCCCCGAAGGCACCACCGGCGGGAAGGGTCCTGAGTCGCACCCGGTCCCCGGGCAGATCACAGATAGCAGCGATCTGATCCCGAAAGCTCACGGGAGCCTGGGTGGCGGTGGCCACCACCAGGGCCTCATCCGTATCCATGTAGCTAACGCACGCCTCCGGTTCCATGAATGCAGGGTCTGTCATGGGGGTTCCATATTGTCCCTTGATGACCACCTTGGCCCTTTCTCGACCCTTTTGGATATCCCCTTTCCGGCAACTGAGCCGGTGGGCAATATTCCCTTTGGGGGTCACCCGGGGGGCATGGGGGGCAAGAGATATTACGGGATCAAAAACCCCATGAAGCGGTTCATAATCCACCGTTAAACGGTTTGCCCCATCCTCTGCCGCTTCGGGCGTTTCACCCAGTACCAGCGCAACAGCATCGGCCATGGAACGGACTTCCCGCTCTACCAGCACCGGTTGATCGGAAAAAATCACACCAAAAGTCTTCTTTCCAGGCAGATCCCCGTAGGTGATTACCCGGGTTACCCCGTCCACCTGTTCAGCGTGTGTCGAATCAATGGAGCGTATTCGGGCCTTTGGAAAAGGGCTCCACACCACTTTCGCCCAGAGCTGCCCCGCCATATGAAGGTCATGGGCATAGGGGGTTTCCCCTTTGACTTTTTTCCCCGCCTGCGGGTTTACGTCAGCAAAACTGTAGGCGGGTTGTTTCAGAAGATGCTGTTTGAAACCGGGATCCGCAGCCGCCCGCACCGCTTCGATAATTTTCTGGTATCCCGTGCAGCGGCAGAGGTTTCCATTAAGCCCCAGCCGGATCTCTTTTTCCGTGGGGTCCGGGTTGTCCATTAAAAGGCAACCGGCGCTCAGCACAAAACCGGGGCCGCAGTAGCCACATTGAAAAACACCCAACTCGGAAAAAGTCTTCTGCACGGTTAAGAGGGGTCCCGAACCTTTCACCGACGCTTCGATCCCCTCAATGGTGGTGACTTTCATCCCCTCCAGATGCCTTGGGTTGACCACGCAGGACCGCATGGGGCGGTCATTGATCAGGACCGTACACGCCCCGCAGACCCCCACGCCGCACGCATATTTGCTGCCATGAAGTCCCAGATTTCGTCTGAGAAATTCCAGAAGGCTCACCTGATGGCCACCTGGCAAAAAAACCGCATCCCGTCCGTTCACCTTAAACAGAACCGTTGCCGTGGGCCGGCAGTGTATCTCTGTTTGGGTTTGGGTTGCGGTCAACCCCATGCGTTTTAGGAACTGCGGTTGTGTGAGCAGCGGCATTAATATTCCCCCAAAAAAAGTTCCGGACTCTTCAGGCGTGAAGGTACTCGTTATTCAATCAAAGTGCTGAAAGGACGGGTACAGCCCCCGCGTCGATAATTCGTTTATCTGCGGTGACCAAAGTGAGATCGAAAACCAGCGCAGTGGCCACAAGAAATCGATCCGCCGGATCTTGATGGGGCAGGTTCACAAGCCGACTCTGGATTGCCACTTCCCGATTTATAGGCGCTTCCCTGAAAGGGACTTTCAGGAAAATATCACGAACGGCTTTAATGCGGTCACCGTACAATACAATACGCTTTTTTTCAGAGAGCAACAAAATTTCCCAGACGCTGATCGATGAAAACCAGAGTTCATTTCCGTCATCCTCCAATTCTCGGATGACCCGGGGGGGAAGTCGATGAGGGTCGGACATGCTCCATAGTATGATATGTGTATCCAGAAGCATCTTCAATGGTTTAATACCTCCCAATCTTCTTCATCGGATGCCGGCGATACCACATCACCCATGATTTCAAGCCTGCCTTTCATGGAACCGAGCCAGGAGTCCGCTTTTTTGGGGGGGGGAGGTGGGCTGACCAAGGCGATGGGTTCCCCATTGCGGGTTACCAGCATTGACTGGCCCGTTTTGTTCACATCATCCAGTAAGCGAAGGCATGTGGCTTTAAACTTTGAAATCGGGATTGTCTGTTCCATACATATTTGACTCCTTTCATTGTTATTGTTGATATAATTTACCATAGTCAATGACCATAGTCAAATCATCATTTTGTTGTGTATCAATTGCATATGGACTAGCATGGGGACACAGATAGCCCATTTAAAAGGCCAATATATTGGATCGATACCGCAGTTTTCAAGAACTTGAACAACACGAAACCCTGGGTAAGGATTACCGGGTCCAGGTGCAAAAAGGCTCCTCCGGCATCGCCGTGATGGCCCCTCACGGCGGCGCCATAGAGTTCGGAACGGACCAGATGGCGCAAGCCATCGCTTACCCCGATCACACCTTCTGGACTTTTAGGGGCATCAAAAAAAGGGGAAATAAAGTCCTCCACATTACCAGTACCCGTTTTGATGCGCCCGATGCCCTCAAAATCGCCCTTTCCGCTCAAACGGTCATCACCCTGCACGGTTGCCGTGGCCATGAACCCCTTGTTTATGTGGGCGGAAGGGATGGGTTTCTTAAGGAACGGCTGTGCCACGTCCTGATAAATGCCGGGTTTAACGCCCGGATCAGTACAAAGCCGGGTTTAACAGGCGAAAACCCCTTAAATTTGTGCAACAGATGCCTAAGCGGCAGCGGTGTACAGTTAGAAATTACAACGGGACTCAGAAAAAGACTGTTTACCCCGGCCAAAGACCGGGGTATAAAGGAAAATAAAGAGAACTTCCTCCGTTTTACGAACACTGTCAGAACAGCGTTGATTCCCTGAAACCTGGAGAAATGGAGATGAAAAGACGCCTCCTGTTTGACCTCTTTATCCTCAGCTTGCTTTTGTCAGCTGTGCTGGCCGGGGCAATTCTGTATTTCTCCATGAAGGACTATGCCCTCAAAACCGCCAATGTCGACGCACAACGGATCACCAACATGGTGGCGGAGAATATATCCGACGGGATCACGGAACATCAACGGGCGGTTCGGCTTTTGGCGGGAGAGGAAGCCATCTTAAAGGCCATCCGCGCTCCCAACGCCCAATCCCTGGAAAAAGCCAACGGATTGCTGGCTCATTTCGGGAAAATTTTCGAAGCGGATGTCTGCTACCTGATGGACAAAAATGGCAAGACCCTTGCCTCATCCAACTGGAATGAACCCAATAATTTTGTCAATAAATACTATGGATTCCGGCCATATTTTAAGGAGGGAATGGAGGGCAGGCCGTTCATCTACATGGCTGTTGGTGTCACCAGCAATAAGCCCGGTATCTATTACAGCTACCCCATAAAAGATGCCGAAGGCGGACCTCCCAATGGTGTGGTGGTCATCAAGGACTCGGTGAATGGACTGAAAAAGATGATGTCCCGCAATGAAAAAGGGTACATGCTGCTCACGGGACCCCACGGGGTCATTTTTGTCACCAAGGGATGTGCCCAAAATAACATCCTCCATTTTAAGCTAGACTTGTCAAACATGCGAACGAGACAGCTTGCCTGAAGCCAAAAACTCACGCGGATAAAAAAAATCAAATTTTAGCACAAAAAAGTGTCAAAGCAGTTCCCA
>JAERTK010000272.1 GCA_016844935.1 Desulfobacteraceae bacterium
ATTTATCACCTATCTGCGGGTTGAACGGGGTCTCGCTGAGAATACCATTTCTGCCTACAGCAGGGATCTTGTCCGGTTCATCACTTACGTGAAAAGCGGGAATTTGAACCCCGTGAGGATTTCTCGAAATGAGATCCGGGACTACCTGGGCAGCCTGTCCCATGATCTTTCCAAAAGATCCCAGGCACGGAATATCTCAGCGGTGAAAACGTTTTTTCGCTTTCTTGTTTCAGAAGGGAAATTGGAAAAGAATCCCGCAAGACTTATTGAAACGCCACGCATTCAACGAAAATTGCCGGATATCTTGAGCCTGGATGAAGTTGAACAACTTCTATCCCAACCGAACATCACAACACCCCTGGGGCAACGCGACCGGGCCATGCTGGAACTCCTTTACGCCACCGGACTGCGGGTGTCGGAACTGGTAAACCTGAGGTTGCTGGATGTTAATCTGGAAGCCGGGTATGTGAAGACCTTAGGAAAAGGGTCAAAGGAGAGGCTGGTGCCGTTCGGTGAAAAAGCACTTCAGGCTATACGGCGCTATCTTTCCCATGGGCGGCCGACCCTGCTCGGGGACGGCCACCCGCCTCAACTGTTTCTGAACTTCAGAGGAAAACCCCTGACACGGCAGGGGTTCTGGAAAATCATCAAAAATCATGGTAGAATGGCGGGGATCAGGAAAAACATAAAACCGCATGGGTTGCGGCACTCATTTGCCAGCCACCTCCTGGAGGCCGGTGCGGATCTGCGTTCTGTTCAGGTGATGCTGGGTCACGCCGACATTACCACCACCCAGATCTATACCCATGTGACAAGAGAAAGGCTGAAAGAACTGCACAGTGCATGTCATCCGAGGCCGTAACGCTTACGCCCTGATAGGACCATGGCAGCCGGGGCGTTTTATTGCCGAAGCTGAGACCTTTGATGATTTAACCAAACGGAACAGGCGAAAATGGGAAAAGTCATTGATCTCCATAAAAGGGACAAGGGGCCTTCAACGGGTTCGACCGCTCCCGAACCCTGGCGGTTTCGAAGGGGTCTCTGGCGGACGTCACGCTTTGTTCAAATCCGGTTAAGCCTAGCGGAAACCCTTGAATACACACCGGAGGGACTGGCTACCCTGCCGCCCCATTTTTCCCTCAAAGGAGGGATGTCTTATTCCATTCGCGCCATGTATATGAATCGCAGGGATGAAAAAAAGATGCGGGAGATTTATTACCTGGTGGGACTGACCGATTGCATGATCAACCAGGTTCATCCGATTTTAAGGACCGATCTCCTGTGGGGCATGTACAAGAAAGTGTTTGCCATGAAAGAAGCGCTCAAGGTCCACTGGCACGGGAACCTTGACCAGGTTCTGCTACCCATTGACCTGGAATTTTTCGATGATATCTCCTACCGCACGTCGTTGGCCAAAGCCGAAACCATGAAAGAACTGTACGGGGCTATCCGGGAAGGAACCGACGAAATGTTTGACATTCTTTCCCTTGAGTACGTATTTTTCAGCCCATGGATGGGGGGATGATTTTGGAAAAGCATTATCGATCAGCGGACATGGAAACCACTGAAGCCTTTCTGGAAACCATTTTTGACGGCACCAGTGAAGAAATCATGGTGATTGACGAAAACGGTGTCATTCTGGATGTCAACCGGGTTTTCCTGGATGAGCGGGACCTTTCAAAGGAAGCGGTGCTGGGGAAAAAATGTTATGATATCAAAGAAATGTTCGGAACCTTCTGCCGTCTGGAGGATCGGGAATGTCCTCTTCATGAAGCCAAAACGACCGGCAAGAGGGTGGAAGTAACCTATCAGCACGGCACGGAAGAGGAATATCATAAGGCGCTTCGCCGAATTATGTACCCGGTATCAAGCCGTAAGACGGGTGAACAATATTTCATCGAAATTTCACAGGATGTTACCGAATACCGTAATCTCCTCAACAGATTGAGGGCCTCTGAAAAGAAAACCCGGGCCATTCTGGATACGGCGACAGACGCTGTCATCAGCATCAATGAGGACCACGAAATCGTACTGTTCAACAACGCAGCGGAACAAATATTCGGTTATAAAAGAGAGGCGGTTTTGAACAAGAATCTGAACATACTTATTCCGCCAAAATATGGCGATCATGCCCTCTTCGTCGAGCGGTTTTTGCGAAAAAAAGAACCGAAATTTATGGGCAAGACCCAGTCACTTACCGCCTTTCGCAAAGATGGCGAAGAATTTCCCATAGAACTGGGATTGAGCTTTCATGAGATGGACGGCGCATACACATTTACCGCCATTATCCGGGATGTATCCGTTCAGAAAAAACTGGAAGAGAAACTGCTTCGGTCCGAACGGCTTGCGGCTGTGGGTACCACCGTGGCCCACGTGGCCCATGAAATCAAAAGCCCGTTGATGATTATCGGCGGGTTCAGCTATCAGATCCGGAACAGCCTGGAAGATGAAAGCGCGGTCAAAAAACTGGACATGATCCTGGATGAAGTCGGTCGGCTGGAACGACTGGTTGCCAACCTGGGAGACTTCACAAAGGTCTACAACCTGGTGAAGAGACGGGCTGACATCAACTCCGTTATTCATGATGTATTGAAAATTTTCAGTGGTATCTATCCACCCGAAAAATATCCCATGCGGGCCGAACTGGCGACCCATCTAACGGAAATCCAATGTGATCCGGACAAACTGAAGCAGGTGGTTATCAATATTGTTACAAATGGCGTTGAAGCCATGGAAGACTCCGGAAGTATTACCATCATCACGAAAGAATGGTCTGATGGCGTTGAAATTCAAATTCGTGATGAAGGAATCGGCATCAGTGATGAAGACATTTTTCACATTTTTGAACCCTTTTACACAACCCGTGATAGAGGTTCCGGATTAGGCCTGGCCATATCCTATAAGATTGTGGAGGCCCATGGGGGAGAGCTGTGGGCAGAGAGCGTTAAAGGAGAAGGGACAACTTTTTTCGTGCGCCTGCCGGGTTGATGTGACATTTTCCATTTTTTTAATTGACACCCGTACGAAAAGTTACTATCTTAATTGGATTGCCGCGGGGTGGAGCAGTCTGGTAGCTCGTCGGGCTCATAACCCGAAGGTCGGTGGTTCGAATCCGCCCCCCGCTACCAAAACAAAAACAAGGGGTTACGTTAATTGCGTAGCCCCTTTTTTATTGCCATTGAAATTCATTTCCAACCCTATTTCCAACCCCGAACATGAAAATGGATCTTTCAATGGGGTCGATTTGACAGTTTCAGGGATGTTGAGGTACTATTTA
>JAERTK010000273.1 GCA_016844935.1 Desulfobacteraceae bacterium
GGGGGTGGGGGGCGCGGCATAAGGATCTGCCGGGATGAAGAAACATTGGTGGAGGAATTTCCCATCGCCCGCATGGAAGCCGGCGCCGCCTTTGGAGATGGCACCCTCTATATTGAAAAGTTCATTTCCGAACCGCGCCACATCGAGTTCCAGGTGCTCCGCGACAAAGATGGGCACGTCGCTCACCTGGGGGAGCGGGAATGCACCATTCAGCGGCGCTTCCAGAAATTGATCGAGGAATCCCCCTCGCCCTTTGTAAGTCCGGCGCTTCGCCGGGACATGGGGGATGCGGCCATGGCCGTCCTGGTGGCCGCCGATTATGAGAACGCGGGCACGGTGGAGTTCTTGGTGGACTGTGACGGCGCCTTCTATTTCATGGAGATCAATGCGCGCATACAGGTGGAACATCCGGTGACCGAGTTAACCACGGGGATCGACCTGGTGAAAGAACAGATCCGGCTCGCAGCAGGAGAACCCCTGGGATATTCTTTTGATGACCTATCCCTCAGGGGATGGGCCATGGAGTGCCGGATCAATGCGGAAGACCCGGACCGGGGGTTTGCCCCCTCTCCCGGGGCCATTAAAAAATATCGCCCGCCTGGCGGGTTCGGGGTCAGGCTCGATTCCCACCTTTACCAGGGGTATGATCTCCCCATTTTTTATGACTCCCTGGTGGCCAAACTGGTGACTTATGATCTGACCCGGTTGGGTGCGATCCGGGTCATGAAGCGGGCCCTTTTGGAGTTTCAAATTGAACCCATCAAAACCACCATCCCCCTTTATTTACGGGTGATGGACGACCCGGCCTTTCTCAAAGGGGATTTTGATACCGGATTTATCAACCGTTTTGTTCGGGAAGATCCCCATGAGGACGAGGACTAGAAAATTGGGAGAGTGTTGAATGGATTTTGAATTGACCGAAGAAGAGCGGATGCTGAAAGATACCGTGGCCAGATTCGTGGACCGGGAGGTCATACCCCTGGCTCCCGAAATCGATGACCAGGAACGATTTCCGGAAGAAAATTTCAGGGCCATGGCGGACATGGGCCTTTTCGGCATATCCATCCCCGAGGCATATGGCGGGAGCGATGCGGGGTTCTTTTCATGCGTTCTGGTGATGGAAGAGTTGATGCGCGGGTGCGTCTCCACGGGGAACACCTACGGCGCGCACGCCATTTTGTGCGCGGAGAATATTTACCGAAACGGCAATAACGCCCAACGGAAAAAATACCTCCCCGCACTGATCAGCGGAGAGAAGATCGGGGCCCTCGCCATCACCGAGCCGGAGGCCGGCTCCGATGCCCTATCCCTTCGGACCCGGGCGGTCAAGGAAGGGGACAAATATCTTCTGACCGGCACCAAGATGTTCATCACCAACGGGCCGTTGGCGGATGTCATGGTGGTCTACGCAAAGACCAATCCCGAAGCCGGTCCCAAAGGGATATCCGCCTTCATCGTTGAGAAGGATTTCCCAGGATTTTCCACGGGGAAGACGCTCAAGAAGATGGGGGTTCGGGGATCCCCCACGGGAGAGTTGATCTTTGAGAACTGCGAGGTGCCGGCCGAAAACCTGCTCGGCGGAGAGAACAAAGGATTGAATGTCCTCATGAGCGGGCTGGACCGGGAGCGGATTCTCTGGTCCATCGCCCCCATCGGTGTGGCCCAGGGTGCTTTTGACCTGGCATTCAAGTATGCGGCCGAGCGGCGCCAGTTCGGCAAGTCCATCATCTCTTTCCAGATGATGCAGCAAATCCTGGCGGATATGGCCACCGACATTCAGGCCGGCCGGGTGCTGGCTTACTGGGCCGCATCCAATGCCGCTTCAGGCAAGCGGGTCAGGCTCGATGCGTCCTATGCAAAGCTCTTTTGCGCGGAAGCCGGCGTGCGGGCCGTGGGCAATGCGGTTCAGGTATTCGGAGGCTACGGGTTTATCCGGGAGTTCCCCATTGAGAGGATGTACCGGGATGTAAAGGGGATCGAGTTCGGAGCGGGAACCAATCAAATCCAGCGGCTGATCATTATGCGGGAACTGATGGGCCGGATGAACAAACCCTCGGCGTAATACCCGGGAATCCATGTCGATCCAGTAGACCCGGTTCTTCTTAAAATGCTCCTGATAAACAGGAGCTCTTAATATATAGGCTTTCTTGGACCCCCTGATAGCCGGGAGACGAGTGCATCTTCCGGTAAACCGTAAGGAGGAAGCACTATGGAAGAGAGATTCTGGCACAAGGCGTATGCCAAAGATGTCCCGCCCACCATTAACTATGAGACAATAACCCTGCCCCAGGCCCTTGAACGAAGCGCCCTGAAATACCCCGATACCGTGGCCCTGGTAATGATGGGGAAAACCATCACCTACCGGCAGCTCGATGAACTGGTCAACCGCTTTGCAGGCGCGCTGGCGGATCTGGGGATTCAGAAGGGCGACAAGGTGGCCATTGCGCTCCCCAACATGCCCCAGGTGATTATCGCCGCCTATGCAGTGTTCAAGCTGGGGGGTGCGGTGGTCATGAACAACCCCCTTTATACGGAAAGCGAGCTGGAGCACCAGTTGAACGATTCGGAATCCAAGTTGGCCGTCTGCATGGATCTTCTGGTCCCCAGGTTCCTCAAACTCAAGGAAAAGACGGGGATAAAAGATATCATTTCCTGCCATATCCGGGATTATCTCCCCTTCCCCAAGAAGCAGCTCTTCCCCCTGGTCAAAAAGAAAATGCACCGAAAGCACGACCCGTCCGAAGGGGTCCCGGAGTTCATGCATCTGATCAAGCAATACCCGCCGGACCCGCCCAGGACGGAAGTGCGCTTTGAGGATCTCGCGGCGCTGCTCTACACCGGCGGCACCACCGGCCTTTCCAAAGGGGTGGTGCTGACCCATGCCAATTGCAGTATCTGTGTTCAGCAGCTGAGGGCCTGGCTCCCGGACGCGGAAGAGGGAAAGGACAGCATGCTGGGCACTTTTCCGGTCTTTCACACGGCCGGTTTCACCACCGGCATGAACACGGCCATATACCGGGGGCTCACTTATATCCTCATCCCCAGGCCGGATCCCGAGACGGTCCTCGAAATGACCCGGAAATACAAGCCCAACTGGTTTCCGTGCGTGCCGACCCTTTTCGTGGGGGTCCTGGGCCACCCGGATTTCCCCAAAACCGATTTTTCCCGGGTGAAGGGATGCGTTTCAGGAGCGGCTCCCCTGGCGCTGGAAACCATCAGGGAATGGAAAGAAACCGTGGGGGCAGATATTGTGGAGTGTTATGGCCTCACCGAAACCTCCACCCTGTCCCATGCCAATCCGTGGGGCGGGAAATTGAAGCCCGGAAGCGTCGGCGTGCCCGTCTCCGATACCGACTGCCGGATTGTGGATGTGGAAACGGGAGAAAAGGACATGCCCCCGGGTGAGTCGGGAGAGGTACTTATCAAGGGTCCCCAGGTGACCAGCGGATATTACAACCAGCCGGAGGAAACGGCTGAGGCCATTCGTGACGGCTGGCTCTATACTGGCGATATCGGATACATGGATGATGACGGATATCTCTTCATTGTGGACCGGAAAAAGGATATGATCATCGCAGGGGGGTACAACATTTATCCCAGAGATATTGATGAGGTTCTATTCGAAAACCCCAAAATACGGGAAGCCTGTGCCATCGGGGTGCCTGATACCTACCGGGGGGAAACCGTGAAGGCCTTTGTTGTCCCGGAAACGGGTGAAACCCTCTCCGAAGACGAGGTAAGAGCCTGGTGCAAGGAGAAGCTGGCCTCCTACAAGGTCCCAAAGCAGGTGGAATTTATGGATGAACTCCCCAAGAGCGCCATTGGAAAGGTGTTGAGGCGGAAGCTCAAAGAAATGGAGATGGAGAAAAACACGGCCCGCGAAGGGACCACCGACGGGTAAACGGAGGATTTTCTATGGACGGCTATGACGCGATCGTCATCGGTGCAGGGAACGGCGGACTCACGGCATCGGCGGGGCTGGCCAAAAAAGGGCTGCGGGTTCTGCTCCTTGAGCGGCACAATATTCCGGGCGGGTGCGCCACCAGTTTCTGCCGGGGCCGTTTCGAATTTGAAGTGGCCCTTCACCAGCTGAGTGGCATGGGGACCCCCACGAAACCGGGGCCCTTGCGCATGATGCTGGGAAATTTGGGGATTCTGGACCAGCTGGAGCTGGTGGAGATGCCGGATCTTTACAGTGTGGCCATGCCGGACGGCTTCAAGATCGGATTTAAACCCGATAAGAACCAGGTCATCGGGGAATTGAAAGCACGATTTCCCCATGAGGGGAAGAATATCGATACCTTTTTCAATCTGGTCTATGCCTACGCCAACCAGATGCTGGCCACCTTTTTTTTCAAGGACCCCGCGCCCACACGCAAGAAATATCCGGACATGTACGCCTATGCCTTCAAAACGGCGGCCGACGTCCTGGACGAACTCTTTACGGACCCGCTCTTAAAAGCCGTCATAAGCGTGTACTGGGGGTACATCGGTCTCCCGCCCGACCGGCTGGCATTCCCCTACCTTGCCATGATCTTCTTTACCTACATCGAATTTAAACCCTTCCACATCAAAGGCGGCTCCCAGGCCCTCAGTAATGTCATTGCTAATACATTTATTTCTCACGGGGGGACGGTGCGCTACAACTGCGGCGTTAAGAAGATCATTGTGGAAGAGGACGCGGTCAAGGGCGTCGTGACTGAGGAGGGGGACCGGATAGAGGCCCGGTTTGTGGTGTCAAACGCATCGCAGGTCTCCACCTACGTGGGTCTCATGGACCCGGAACATGTCCCGGATAAGGTGCCGAGGGAGATGCGGGGGAGAAGCCTCAGCCCGTCGGCGTTCACCCTGTTCGCCGGTTTCGATTGTGAACCGGATGCCATCGGGTTTATGGAATCCACCACATTTCTCTTAAAAGACCTGGATGTATCGGACCGGACCCTTAGCAGAATGCGGGAATTGCCCATTGGGAATCAGCCCATGGTCCTCAGTTGTTATGATGTGGCGGACCCGGAGTTCTCCCCCCAGGGGACCTGCCAGGCCAATATGGTCACCCTCAAATACGGGAAGACCTGGTTGCGGGTACCCCCTCGGGAGTATCACCGGGTGAAATTTAAGTGTGCGGAGGAAATGCTCGGGAGAGTGGAAGAGATCTATCCTGATATCAGGTGGCACATTGAGGAACTGGAGGTGGCTACCCCACTGACGCACATGCGGTATCTGGGCCATCCGGAGGGGGCCATCTACGGATATGAGCAGTATGTGAAGGATTCCATGTTCTTTCAGCCGGGTCGGTATTCTCCCATTCATGGGCTCTACTTTGCCAGTGGCTGGGTGGGGGATTGCGGGTTTCACCCAACCCTTCAGGCCGGTCTCAACGTGGCCAAATCCATCGTGCGTAAATTGGAGAAGGAAGAAAAATGAAAAAAGCCGTGTTTGAAGATTTTGACGGATATGACCATATCATTAAAGAGATTGAATACAGCCGGAAGTTCGGCGTGGATTATACCAGAGAGCAAAGTATGCCGGAGCGGTTCATCAACCGGCTTCATCCGCCGAGGCTGTCTCTCCGCCTGGCCGATATGATGGAAGAAACCCCTTCTGCCAAAACATTCAGGCTGGTCCCCGATGAGGGTGATCTCCCGCCTTTTCTGGCCGGGCAGTACATTTCCCTTTCGGTGGAGGTGGGCGGCATCCTCACAAGCCGCCCCTACAGCATATCCTCGCCCCCTAACCAGGCGGGGTTCTGGGATATTACGGTTCGGAGGGTGCCATCGGGGCTGGTGAGCAATTATCTCCTGGATCATGTGAAGAAGGGGGAAATTTTCCAAAGCTCGGGGCCCTGCGGCAACTTCTATCATAACCCCCTTTTCCATGACAAAGAAATGGTTTTGATTGCCGGCGGCGCCGGTGTGACGCCCTTTGTGAGCATGATACGAGAGATCACGGAATGCGGGCTGGACCGGCATGTTCATCTCTTTTTCGGAAGCAGGACCCTTGAAGATGCTCCGTTCCACCATGAACTCATATCCCTTTCGGCCCGATTCAATAACATTCAATACATCCCGGTCATAGAAGATCCACCGCCGGATTACAAGGGGGCAGCAGGGGTGATTACCGGAAAGCTTATCAAAGAAAAGCTGGGTGACCCCTCGGGCAAAACCTTTTATCTCTGCGGCCCACAGGGGCTTTACGATTCTTGCATCCCGGAGCTTAAGGGGCTGAATGTTCCGGAAAGGAAAATACGCAGGGAAGTCTACGGCGCCCCGGTGGCGGTATCCGCCTGTCCGGGCTGGCCGCAGGAGATTGGTGTGGACCAGGCGTTTTCAATCAACGTGAAGGGCAGGGGATCAATTCCGGCCCGTGCTGGTGAACCCGTGATTACATCCCTGGAAAAAGCAGGGCTTACCCTCAAGGCTCTTTGCCGGTCGGGAGAGTGCAGCATGTGCCGGGTGCGGGTGGTGTCGGGACGGGTGTTCCAGCCAGGGGGGGTGCCGGTCCGGAAGTCGGATACACAATTCGGGTATGTGCATGCCTGCGTCTCTTATCCCCTTGAGGACCTGGAAATTGAGATTTAGGCCCTTATCACCTTGTCTTCTGTCACAGAAAACAAGAAAGTTGTCAGTTATCAGTTGGCGGTTGTCAGTAAAAGCCTGCTGGTAATAATCTATTCTCAAATCTCTGAAGGAGGCTTCTGAATGCCGTTCGATCCCTTCTGTTTTGAAAATAAGATCTGACAACTGAAAACTGCGGCTATGCCGCGTTAGATAACAAAGAGAGGAGATATTTCCCATGAGCGATGCCCATCAAATAAATACTGGGCCGGTGAAAAAGGAGCTGGTGAAGTTTGAGAAAAAAGGAGACGTGGGCCGGATTATCCTGAGCCGGCCGGAGAAGCGCAATGCCATGAATCTCGCTGTTTGGGAGGATCTTGATCGGGCCATAGGGGCCGCCGGAGAGGATCCGGAGGTGAGGGTGGTGGTCCTCACCGGAGAAGGGAAGTCCTTTTGTGCGGGCATCGACCTCGGCCCTGAAAACGAACTGATATCGGCCATCGGAGATAAGCCGGGGGCAACGCAGAAGCTTAATTTCTTTCAAAAAATAAAAGATGTACAGGATATCCATAATCGCCTGGAGAGACTCTCCAAACCAAGTATTGCGGCCATTCACGGTCATTGCCTCGGGGCCGGTCTGGAGCTGGTTCTCTGCTGTGACATCCGGATCTGTACGGCGGATGCGATCTTCGGCTTGCCCGAGGCCACCCTGGCCTTTATTACGGATGTGGGCGGACTGCAGCGTCTTCCAAAGGTGGTGGGGCGGGGGCACGCTCGGGAGATGGCCTTTCGGGGTCATCGGTTTGATGCGGACCGGGCAAGAATGATCCAGCTGGTCAATGATGTCTATACGGATAGGGACGAACTGGAAGCAAGGACAATGGAAATGGCCGAAGAGATTGCATCCAACCCCCCATTGGCCGTACAGGGGGCAAAAGATGTCTTTCTGTTCGATGATGAGGTCGGTTTAAATCGGTCACTTCATTACAATGCGGCCAGATCATCCATGGTTTTGCCGTCGGATGATTTGTTTGAGGCCATCAGCGCCAAAATGCAGAAGCGAAAAGGCAATTTCAAAGGGGCATAAAAGGAGATCAACATGGGTCAGAAGAAAACGGTGGTAACCTGTGCCCTTACCGGGGTCCTGACAGATCCTTCGATTCACCATGTCCCCGTCACTCCGGAGGAGATGGCGGACCACGCAATGCAGGCATATGACGCGGGGGCTTCCATCCTCCACTGTCATTTCAGGAACCAGCAAAAGGGGATGGGGCACCTGCCCACGTGGGATTTGGATACGGTAGGGAATATATTGGCGGCCATCAAGGACCGCATTCCGGAGATCATCATCTGCATGAGCACGGGGGTGGTGGGGTCCGATATCTCGGGTCCCGTAGCATGTCTCGAAATGTTCCAACCGGAGATGGCCGCCTGCAATGCCGGCTCCTTGAATTATCTGAAGCTTCGAGCCAATGGGTCATGGGCCTGGCCCCCGGCCCTCTTTGACAACCGGGTGGAAAAGATCAAGGGATTTCTAGACGTGATGACCCAAAACCGTATCACACCTGAATTCGAGTGTTTTGATACGGGCATCGTCCGGAGTGTGGGTCTTTTCCGGAAAAACGGGATGTTTCAGGAGTCGGCCCATATTTCCTGCGTCATGGGGGTTCAAAGCGGTATGCCCGCGCGGCCCGATCTGCTCCCCATCCTTGTGGATGAGATGCAGGAAGGAACCCATTACCAGGTCATTGCTGTGGGTCGGGATGAGATTTGGGACCTGCACCGTAAATGCGCGGAGTTGGGCGGGAACGTGAGGACCGGGCTCGAGGACACCTTCTATCTGCCGGGAGGCGAGAAGGCGAAAAACAACGGGGTGCTGGTGGATGCTCTGGTTAGTATGGTCAGGGAGGCGGGCCGGGAACCGGCGTCTCCGGCGGAAGCCCGCGAGATCCTGGGGCTGAGATCCGCCACACCCCATGGGAGGAATACAATCTGATGGAAATCATTCAATATACTGAAGAACACCGGATTTTCAGGGAAACGGTAAGGAAATTTTTCGCAAAAGAGGTCATTCCACACGCCGACCAATGGGAAGAGGCGGGCAGGGTGCCCAAGAGTGTCTGGCGGAAGATGGGAGAGCAGGGATTTCTTTGTATGGATGTGCCCGAGGCATATGGCGGGCTCGGGGCGGATTTTCTCTATTCGGTGATTCTGACCGAAGAGTTGGGAAGAACCGGCAATACCGGATTGGCCACGCCGCTCCACAGTGACATTGTCGTTCCCTACATCTCATCCTTTGCTACCGAAGAACTGAAGAAAAAGTATCTTCCCGGGTGCGTCTCGGGAGAACTGATCACGGCGATAGCCATGACCGAACCCAATGCCGGAAGTGATCTTGCCGCCATCCGGACCACGGCGGTTGAAGATGGGGACCATGTGGTGCTAAACGGTCAGAAGACTTTTATCAGCAACGGTCTCAATTGCGGACTGGTTGTGGTGGCCACAAAAGATCCGTCCGTGGAAGACCCCTATCAGGCCATTGATCTGTATCTGGTGGAGGCAAATACACCGGGATTTGAAAGGGGAAAAAGGATCAAAAAGGTAGGATGGCACAGCCAGGATACGGCCGAACTCTTCTTCAGTGATTGCCGCATTCCCAAAGAGAACCGCCTGGGACAAAAGGGCGGCGGGTTCATGATGCTCATGGAGAAACTTCAGCAGGAAAGGCTCATGTGCTGTATCATCGCGGTCGCGGCTGCCGAGCGGATGCTGGAGATGACCACTCAGTATTGCAGGGACCGGACCGCCTTCGGCCGACCGCTAACCAAATTTCAGAATACGCAATTCAAGATTGTTGAGATGGCCACCGAAATCCGGTTGGGCCGTACCTTCGTGGACAAGCTCGTGGTCGATCATATGGAGGGGGTCAATGTGGTGGTAAACGTATCCATGGGCAAGTACTGGACCTCGGAAATGGCCATGCGCGTGGCCGATCAATGTGTCCAGCTGCACGGGGGGTACGGGTATTGCGAAGAATACCCCATTGCCCGGGCCTGGAGAGACGCCCGGGTCCTCTCCATTTTTGCCGGGACCAGCGAGATCATGAAGGGGATTGCCGCTAAATTTATGGGTTTGTAGTTCTCGTGCAAGGTAATAAACAATGGACTTTCAATTTACCGACGAACAGCTCATGTTCAAGGACCAGGTCATCCGGTTTGCGAAAAAGGAAATTGTGCCCAGGGTTCAGGAACACGACCTCAAGGGCGAATTTGACCGGCAATCCTTTGGCAAACTGGGAGAATTCGGAATCCTGGGCCTTCACTTCCCCGAAAGCCTGGGCGGCAGCGATGCGGATGTGGTAACAACCGTCCTGGCAGGCGAAGCTCTGGGGGAAGCCGGGGTGGACGGGGGGTTGACGCTCGCTTACGGCGCCCACACCTTTCTTTGTACCGATACCATTTATGCCCACGGGACCGATCAACAGCGGGCCGCCTATATCCCGAAACTGGCTTCCGGCGAGTGGGTGGGGTGCATGGGGTTGACCGAACCGGATGCCGGTTCCGATGTGGCCTCCATGACCACCCGGGCCGAAAAAAAAGGGGATCGATATATTTTAAACGGCAACAAGATGTTCATCACCAATGGTCCCGTGGCCGATGTGGCGGTGGTGTACGCCAAGACCGGCAAGGATCTCAAGCATGCGGGGATTTCCGCTTTCATCGTTGAGAAAGGAAGAAAAGGCTTTTCAGCCGGCAACAATCTGGTCAAAATGGGGGTTCGCACCTCCCACACCTCGGAGCTCATCCTGGAAGACTGTGAAATTCCCGAGACGAACCTCATCGGCCAGGAGGGAGGGGGATTCCTCATGGCCATGCAAACCGTGGAATGGGATAGAAGCGCACTTCTGGCCCCGTTTGTGGGCGGCATGACCTATGTTCTAAACAAATGCGCCCGCTATGCCCGGGAACGATACCAGTTCGGCCGACCCATCGGTCAGTTTCAGGCCATCAAACACAAACTGGCCGATATCAAGATTTTCATCGAGGCCGCCAGAACCCTGTGCTATCGAATCGCCTGGTGCAAAGACCAGGGGAGGCCGCTTAATCATCTTGAGGCGGCCGTCGCCAAACTCTTTGTGGGAGACTGGTCTCTGGGGCCGGCCAATGACGCCATGGTCCTGTTCGGGGGGTATGGATATTGCCAGGAATATGAGGTGGAACGGTATTTCAGGGACAGTCGGCTCGCCCCCATCGGTGGCGGGACCTCCGATATTCAGAAAAAAATCATCTCAAAACTCATTTAAATGATGCGCAAAGGGTTATCGGCTTATGAATTTTGACATGGGGGAAGCGGAAAAACAGGTTTGCGGGAAGGTCAGGGAACTGTTCACCGAAGATGCCGCGGCCGAACTGACGGGGATGGAAATCCTGCCCATGGAGGATGTCCGAAGAATCACCCGCCATTGGCTCACGTCACTGGGGGAAGCGGGATATCCCATGTCTTCGGTGAAAAACGGTCGCAACTCCGTTTCCCTGGTGGTCAACCAGGAACAGTTGGCCGCACTGGCCCCTGCCCTTTTTCTTTCAGTAGAGGTGAGCATCCGCATCTTTGGGCGCCTTGTTGCCCGTTTCGGCACGGAAGATCAGAAAAATGGAGTTCTACCCGGTCTCATAAGTGGAAAGCGTATGGGCGCTGTGGCCCTCTCCGAAAACAGCATGAACATTGAAAACGACGCACTCAATACAACGGGCGTCTCATCCACGGACGGTTTCCGTGTGGCCGGGTCCAAGGGTCATGTGATTAATGCACCCATCGCAGACTGGATCGCGGTGGCCGGAAAGATGGACGGCCAGGAGGGATCCGCCTTCTTCCTCATGCAAAAAAAGAGCAAAGGTCTTTTTATCGGCGAAAGACTTTCAACCCTCGGATATGAGGGGGTGCCCATATCGCCCATACGACTCAAAGACGCTTCTGTTCCCGCGACACATGTGATTCACATGGATAGTGCGGCGCTTCAGACGGTCCGCATGTGGGAAGACCAGGTCTTAACCGCCGCAAGCCTGGGGCTCATGCGACGATCATTTGACGCAGCACTTGAACATGCCAAGACCCATAAAAGCGGGGGGAAACCGATTGTTGCCTATCAGGAGGTCGGCTTCAAACTGGCCGAGATGCTGACGCTCTTTCAGACGGCACAGCTTCTGGCCTATCGTGCCGCCTGGATGTCCGAATCGGAAGACCGGGAGGCTGACGTCCTGGCCCACTCGGCCAAGGTATTTTGCGCTGAGTCCGCCGAGAAGATCTCAAGCGACGCATTGCAGATCCTGGGCGGAAAGGGTTATGTGCGCGGAAACCCCGTGGAAGCCGGATACCGCGACGCTAAATATATTCAGATCGCCGGGACATCCACGGAAATTTCCCGCATGAAGATCGGGGACCGGGTCCTGGGCTACTGAAGGATCGTTTCCGGGGGTTGTCGGGTATTTAAGGAGGTTGATCAATGAGTGATGATCTGTTGTATGAAGTCAAGGACAACGTCGCCTTTCTGACCATCAACCGGGAGGCGCGTCGAAACGCCATCAGCCTGGAAATGATCCGGTATTTCCTGGATCGCCTGGGGGAGATGGATCTGGATGATGCGGTGAGGGCCGTTTGCCTCACGGGAGCGGGAGAGAAGGCATTCTGTTCAGGGGCGGACCTGGGGGTCTCCCTTGCCAAACAGGATAAGAATCCATTGTCGGGTCCTAAACTCTATGCAACGCTCCTTAAGGACATGGCGAAATTCCCGAAACCGCTGGTCGCCCGCATCAATGGCCCGTGCATTGCCGGCGGAATGGGCCTGATGCTCGCTTGCGATATGGTGATCGCCAGGGACGACACCTACTTTCGTCTGCCAGAGGTCAACGTGGGCATCTTTCCCATGATGGTGGGGGCACTTCTCTATCGGAATTTGCCCAGGAAAAAAGCCATGGACCTGGTCCTGACGGGAAGAAAAATACCGGCCCTGGAAGCGGAACGGTTGGGAATGATCAGCCGCGCCGTGGGGCCGCACCGGCTGGACAGTGAGGTTGGTGATACCCTGAAATATCTCACATCCATGAGCCCCATGGGCACAAGGCTCGGCAAGCAGGCATTTGCAGCCATGAGCGACATGCCCTTTGAAGCGGCCGTGGACTATCTCTCAGAGGCCCTTGGCAAGGTCATCGCCACGAAGGACGCGGCAGAAGGCATGCAGGCGTTTATGGAGAAGCGGGCGCCGAAGTTTACCGGTAAATAATTTAAGGAGGATGAAAAAATGGCGTTTACGGAAGTGACGGAAGTTTTCGACAGGATGCCCCAGGTGTTTAACGCGGATGCGGCCCAGGGGTTGGATGTGGTTTTTCAGTATGAGATCACAGGCGATAAGGGCGGGAACTGGAGTGTGGTAATCAAAGACGGCGCCTGCCAGGTCAGCGAAGGGGTCCATGAATCACCCGCCGTGACCCTGACCCTGTCGGGCGACACATGGCTCGGAATCGTCAACAAAGAGACCAACGGCATGCAGGCGTTTATGTCCGGGGACCTCAAAGCCACCGGTGACATCATGCTGGCCCAGCGGATTGAACATCTCTTTCCGCTCTGAACGGTATCTGTCTATCCGCCGCCCACCGGTGGGAAGAGGGTCACCCGGTCGCCGGGGGAAACTTCGTCTTCGAGGGCGCCCTGGCGGTCGTTGATCATGATGACCTTAGGCGTGTCTGGGGGGATGCTCAGTTTATCCAATACGTGTTTCACCGTGGCGGGTTCGGCGATTTCCATGTGCCGGAGTGTCCCCGTCGCATCGGGGTCGGGGAGATATTGTTTAAGCCCGGTCAAGAGTTTTATTTCGATGTGCATGGCGTTCTCGCTGTCGCCGAACCCTTTACACGAATTGGCGCCTAAAAATTAAAAAGTTGATCCATCTCTTCCTGGGGGACGTCAAAAACCGCGCCGGTGGGTGGCAGCGGATCGGTTCGCATCCAATCCGGGAGCCCGTCGGCTTCCGGTCCGATGCCGGCTTTAATGTTGAAGGCCCGCTCCTGGCGGAGCATTTCCTTTCCCAGCTCTTCGAAATCGGCGGCCGTCCAATGAACGCCGTAAAGGGCGGCAACCATGGGCGCAATAATCTCCGGAGTCGATGCCAAAAAGGTGAACATGCACAACCCCGTTGCGTCCAGTGCGGCGGTAAAGATCTGGGACATCCGGGAACGTTCAACCTGACCGACCGGGTTCAGTGGATCGTCTTCCACCACGCCGGCGGTATGATCCGCCCCCTGGGGGCTGGTGGCGTAGGTGACGCCCCACCCCTTGAGGGACCGGGCGGAATGGGCGGGAATCCCCTGGCCTTTCACCGCAGGGATTCTGTCAATGCCGAACACCTTGGCAGTCTCGGTCACACCGCTGCCGATAATCCGCCCCATGGGGGTTCCCTGGGCGATTTCCTCGATATAGGCTTCGGCTTTGGCGGCATCGCCGAATTCAAAGAGCCCAACGTCGTTGAGCACGCCGATGGCACACCCCACCTCGATGGTGTCAAGGCCCAATTCGTCGCATCGCCGGTCCATTCGCGCCACGGGATCGAGGTCGTCTATGCCGAGGTTGGCACCCAGCATGGCAACGGTTTCATATTCCAGCGCCGAGGTGAGGTGGTTGCCGTTGGCATCGTGGAAAATGGGCGAACACTTGACGATGCAACCGGGCATGCAGGCATTGCCCATGGAGCCGCCCCGGGCGTTGTTGAGCTCGATCATGGTGTTGGAACAGAGGCCCTTTCGTTTTTCAAAGGCGCCGTGCCGGTGATTGCGGGTGGGAAGGCTGCCCCGGTCGCCGTCGGCATCAATGCACACATTGGTCCCCAGGGCGTTGAAGACCTGCCTAATGGGGTTGTTTTGAATTGTTTCCACAGCCGTTTTGACCGCCTGTTTAAAGGCATCGGGATCGACCGCTCTTCGTGAGGGGACGTCAGTGCCGTCCACCACAATGGCCTTGAGTCCCTTGGACCCCATGATGGCGCCGACACCCCCTCTTCCGGCATGGCGTGCGGGGCGGAATTCCGGATCGGTAACGGCAATGGTCGAGTTGGCCAGCTTCATCTCTCCCGCAGGCCCGATGATGATAATGGATATATTTTTACCGTAGCGTTCTCTGAGCTTTTCACACGCCGGATAGTTTTCCATGCCGACAATATCCTCAGCGGGTAAAAGGACGGCGCCTTCGGCGTCTATCTTGAGCACCTGCCATTGCTCCGATTTCCCCTGAACCATAATGGCGCGGATTCCCAGACGTCCCAGTTTGTCTCCGGCCGTCCCGCCCGAATTGGCTTCCTTGATACCGCCGGTCAACGGGCTCTTGCCGCCAAAAGACATGCGCCCCGACTGGGGTGCGCTGGTTCCGGCCAAAAGGCCGGGGGCCGCGATAAGAGGCGCTTCGGGAGACAGGGGGTGTACACTGGGGGAACCGTATTCCGTCAGCAGATAATCGATCATGGCCCGGCCACCCACGAGATTGTTTTTGGGAAAGGCCTCTTTGTTGACTTCTTTTCTGTTCATGTCGATCTTCAAAATGCTCATAACAGACTCCTTTCAATCCATGGGGATGCGACCATTCATTCCATACCTCGGAACATATGGAGATCTTCTTGATGTTCCATATCCTTACTATTCTATGGGTTTCGCGTCAAGTTAAGACAAAACCCCACCCGTTTTGTCATTCCACGGCTTTCATGGATCAGGTCGCTTTTATGATTGCGGTTGCCGGATTCATGGATTTAAAATCATATCAAAATTTAGACAAAAACATGATGGTTGAATAGTCCCTCAAATATTCCCGGGGCTTCCATGGCCCCGAGGCCCTAAACTCAGTGAGAAACCTGAATGAGTCACTGAGATGAATTTCGGATCGCGTGCCCCGTTCGACGATCCCGCTTTAGGTTAGGTTTTATATCCGGATATTCAACCGTTACGCCCATTCAGAGTTTCAGGAGATGCGCCCGTGGTTTTGTGGCACATAAACTGCAGCTTGTCCTTCTGGTACATGACGTTTCAGTCCCTGTGATTTCCAAGAGGGATCATCTTCATTGAATCAATGGAGCATCAGAAGGAGGCACATATGAAAACTAGAATTCTTTTTTCGACAATTTTGTTTGTAATTTCGCTCACCTTATTATTCACATCAAGTGTTTTCTCTCAAACAACACCCATCTCTGAATACGGCAGGTTGAAGGTGGTTGCCAACCACCTGTGTGATGTAAATGGGCAACCCATTCAATTGCGCGGCATGAGCAGTCACGGACTTCAGTGGTTTGGCTGGGGCGACTGTGTGAACGAATTGTCCCTGGATGCCCTGGCCTACGACTGGCAGTCCGGGGTTTTCAGGGTTGCCATGTATGTGGATGAAGGGGGATATAAAACCGATCCGGCGGGGTATAAAGCCGCCATTGACACCATGGTGGATGAAGCCCTTGAAAGGGGGATGTACGTTGTCTTAGACTGGCACATCCTGAATCCCGGGGACCCGTGGGAAAACATCGAATCTGCCAGGGAATTTTTTTCGTACATGTCGGCAAAACACGGCGGCAAAGGCCATGTACTCTACGAGCTGTGCAATGAGCCCAACGGGGTTTCCTGGGACCGCATCAAGACATACGCGGAAGACGTGATCCCCCTGATCCGGAAAAACGACCCCCACGGGATTATTATTGTGGGAACGCCTGCTTGGTCGTCATTTGGCATTTCCGAAGGGCGGGATCCCTTGGAGATTGTGAATAACTCTCTGACCGGAACAAATGCCCACAATGTGATGTACGCATTTCATTTTTATGCGGCCTCTCACAAATCCTCACACATGACAAAAATTCGAAATGTTGCCGATTACCTGCCGATTTTTGTCACGGAATGGGGTACCCAGACTTATTCGGGGGACGGCGCCAATGATGTGGTGAGTTCCGAGCAGTGGATAGACCTCATGCGGGAAAAAAAGATCAGCTGGACCAACTGGAACTTCAGCGACGATTGGAGAAGCGGGGCGGTGCTCAAAACCGGCACCTGCCCAAATGGACCCTGGACCGGAACGGCCCTGAAGGAGTCAGGGCAGCTGGTTGTGGACTGGATCCGCAATACGTCAGTACCGCAAAACAACAAGATCATTGTGGGTTATTTTCCCGCCTGGGGGATCTACTACGACTATTTTGTGAAAGATATTGACCCATCCAAAATTACCCATATCAACTATGCCTTTATCAATGTCAGAGATAACAAGCCCGTCATCGGGGTCACTGAGCGCAATGTGGGAGACGCCTGGGCCGATTACCAGCGAACCATATCGGCGGCTGAAAGTGTGGATGGGATGGGTGATACCTGGGGTCAAACATTGAAGGGGAATTGGAACCAGTTGCGGAAATTGAAAGCCCAAAACCCCCACATCAAGGTGCTGGCCGCGCTGGGGGGTTGGACGTGGTCGAGCGGTTTTTCCGATGCGGCCCTTCCGGAAAACCGGGAGGCGTTTGTGGCAGCGTGTATCGATACCCTGATTCTCGGGAATGTCCCCTATGATGCCAACTCCAACACCGGGGGAACCGGCTCAGCGGCAGGTGTGTTCGATGGGATTGATATTGACTGGGAATACCCGGTGTGCTGCGGTCTGGGAAGCAACTATAGGCCCCAAGACAAACAGAATTACACGGCGCTTCTGGCAGAATTCAGGAGACAGCTGGACCAGATTGACCCGGGGCTTTTGCTCACCATCGCGGCACCGGCAGGCCCCCACAATATCGTCAACCATGAGTTTTCGAAGTTTCCCCAGTATTTGGACTTCATGAATCTCATGACCTACGACTACCATGGGTCCTGGGATGCTCAGACCGGTCTTCTGGCGCCCATGTACCGGGATCCGGACGATCCCTTCGCCCAGCCGGGCTGGTCCATGGATGAAACCGTCCAGACCTATCTTAACCAATACGGCATTCCCAAGGACAAGCTGGTGCTGGGCCTCCCCTTCTACGGGCGCAGCTGGACGGGGGTTACGCCCGGTCCCAACGGTGACGGGCTCTACCAGAGCGCAACGGGAGACGGCCCGGGTGAGCGTGATGAACCGGGCATGCTCAATTATCATACGATCATGAGCCGCTACGCGCCCACCTATTCAAAGTATTATAATAATGAAGCCAGGGGGCCGTGGCTCTATGACGGCACTAATTTCATCACCTATGACGATCCCACAGCCATTGCGGAAAAAGCACAATACATTGTTCAGAAGAATCTGGCAGGGGCCATGTTCTGGAATCTCATGAGTGATATCAAGGGGAATCCCGCCCCAGCTGATTCCCTGCTCTCCACGTTGTGGAATGCGCTGGGCGGCACCCTTCCCGTCTACCAGTGCGGTGACGGCATCGACAACGACAGTGACGGCCTGGTGGATCTCCAGGACCCGGGGTGCGCCAATGCCGGGGACAATGACGAAACCGACGAAACTCCTCCCTCCACCCAGTGCAATGACGGGGTTGACAATGACGGGGACGGGCGCATCGATCTGGCCGATCCTGACTGTATCAATGCCGAAGACAATGATGAATCCACGCCGCCGGTCTGTGGGGAGGTGACAACGGAGACGGCAATTCGGGATGACTGGGGGGACGGCTACTGTGCGGATGTGACGGTGACCAACAACACCTGCGACAAAACGACCTGGCAGGTGACAGTGGTGGTTGAAGGCACGGTGGATAACCTGTGGAACGGCCAGTACGTGCAGGGCCAGAACAGCATCCAGGTGCAGGGAGATGCCTGGAATTCGGAGCTTGCAGCCGGATCGTCCACGACCTTCGGCTTCTGTGTGAAGAGAGACCAGCCGTCGATTACCTACCAGTGCAGTGACGGCATCGATAACGACGGAGACGGCCTGGTGGACCTTCAGGATCCGGGGTGCGCCAATGCTGAAGATAATGATGAAACCAATGATCCCCCACCATCCACCCAGTGCAGCGACGGGGTTGACAACGACGGGGATGGCCTCATCGATCTTAACGACCCCGGTTGTGCCGACGCTGATGATAATGACGAAACCAATACTGCCTGCGGAGAGGTGGAGACGGAGACGGTGATTCGAGATGACTGGGGAGACGGTTACTGCGCGGATGTGACGGTGACCAACAACACCTGTGAGACGGTTGCCTGGAAAGTGAACGTGGCGGTGGATGGAACGGTGGACAACCTGTGGAACGGAAAATATACAGGAGGCAACGGAACCATCCAGGTCCAGGGGGATGGCTGGAATTCGGAGCTGGCAGCGGGTGGATCCACGTCTTTCGGATTCTGTGTGAAGAGAGGCCAACCGAGTGTAACCTATCAATGCAGCGACGGAATCGATAACGACGGCGACGGCCTGGTGGATATGCAGGACCCGGGGTGTGCGAGTGCCGAGGATAATGACGAAACCAATGAATCACCCCAGACGACTCAGTGCAGCGATGGGGTTGACAACGACGGGGACGACCTCATCGATCTTAGGGATCCGGATTGCGAAAACGATCTGGATAATAATGAATCTTGGGAAAAGGTGTCGGCCGTAGTGAAGATTTCAGACGACTGGGGCACAGGATACTGTGCTGATATCACCGTTAAGAACAACAGCACGGAAGATGAAGATTGGAATGTGGTCCTTAAAGTGGAAGGAGATCTCAAATCCCTGTGGGGGGCCCTTTATGAAAGAGAGGGGGATCGACTGACCCTGGAAGGAAAGGACTGGAACAATATTGTTTCAGCGGGAGGCAGTTTGTCATCCATCGGATTCTGTGTCGACCGATAACTTCAAATATAACGGTTCACAGTTTACAGTTACAAACAGCGATTCTTCTCGTTCCCACGTAGATCGGGGAACGAGGGGAAAATTCCGGGGATTGATTTTGAGTCGTCCTATGGCATTCATGCCCTAATTGGGGTGTGAATGCCTTACCATCCAAGCCTGGTTTTTCAGGTTCGGCGCGGCACATTTAAACAAACTCAATAAAAACAATCGTATAGCATTTTTTACTTTTTGGCACATTGGATGCTTGCAATATATTCCATTGAAACATCAAAATTTTTAATTTAATCTAAAATTTCAGTTGGCCATCATTCATCAACAACTAAAGGGGGGAATACATGAAAAACCTAAGGGCAGTTTTGGGATGGACTTTGATGTTCGGGCTTCTTTTGATGATTCCCATGGGGTGCAGCGACAGCGATAGCGGGAGTTCGCCGGTTCCACCCGATGTGCCCACCAACCGCATTTATATTTTGAGCGCAATGGGTGATGCGACCCTTTCACCCGCAGTGGAGGCCAATGCATCGGGTAATGGGCAGAGCTGGGAATACACGCTCACCCTGGAGGATGTATCGGAAAATGTTTTCTGGTTTTCGGACAAGCCGGAACGGAATTCCGGAAATGAAACGGCAGGGTATTTTTTTGAAACCGTATGGCCGGAAGTCTATGTTGAAATCGCGCCAAACGCTATTTTGGAAGGAAAGATGCCAGGTGAGGACTTGGGCGACGGCCTGTTTCTTGCCCTTCGGAATCCGGTGTATAATTCGGCGATAAGCCAGGTTACCTTTGATGTTACGCTCCAAAATTCCACCATGACCGACCAGCATCCTCAAGGACCGGTAACATTTGAATTTGTTAAAATGATCATAAATGACAACAATGAAGATAGCCAGGTGGTTAAATGGTCTTACGGCCAGGTCGGCCCGCTGGCGACCCTGGCACCGGAAGGAACGGAAGGGAAATACATCCTTAGTTTTGAAAATATCTACCCCGAATGCTACTATATGTCCAATGCGCCTGACCGTTATTCCTTCGTTTACACCGTACAGCTGTTGACCGACACCTGGAATAATCATTTCGGGAGCGAGGCGCCCAACGCATCCATAACTTCCTACAACGCGGACGGGGAACTGCAAGTGAATGCCTTCACCATTGAAAACCCGGTTTATGACAGTGAAACCGGCCTGCTGACCTATACGGCAACCCTTTTGGACAACAGTGCGGAACCGGATGAATATCTCTACAATGCAACCCTGTTTATCGATGCTGCAGAAACGGATTCCTGCGGCTCAGGCTTTACCGGGCGGATGGTCGTCAAAAACGGATCCGCTGACCCCGTTTGGATGATTCCGACGTTGCCCGGTCCGCCGGGCTCTCCGTCCGAAAAACAGTGGGACTGGTGGAAAGATAAGTATGGCCTGAAATGTAAGATAAAGGGGGGTGAGCCCGGTAAAGTCTTCTGTATCCCGGACAAGGGCGTGCCCAGCGGAAACTTCAAGTTCTTCATGGGCTGCGATGATTCCGGTGATAACTGCAAAATGGGGATCCCTTCGGGGGATTTGTCGAACATTGACACCCTTTTTGAACCCAGCTTCGGCTGCAAGTATAATACGGCAAATAAAGATGAAATAATCCCCGGATGCGCCTTCAACCCATCAAGCAGCTTGACAGCCTGCCAGAAGGCTGACCCGAAAGATAGAAATGCCGATATCTGCGGTTCTCTCACCTCGAGCGACTGGGTGGATATGAGTGCGGTCAATGGCTTCACCGTGCCCATGTATCTGGAGGTTACAAACGCAACCAACTGTGTAGACTCTACAGGCAAACCCAGAACAACTACGGATGCCAGTATGCTGGATGTAGCCAGCTGCGCCACCGAAAATAATAAGTCTCTTTATTCAGATGAGAAACAGCAGCAGGACCTGATAGACAAAGGAATCAGCCTTTTGACCAAAGACGATAGCGGAAATCTGCGGGGATGTTCAGCCCCTAAATTCTGGTTCGATACCACAAGTATCGGAAATCCCGTCAATCCCGTGAAACTTGTTGAGAACACGGAGCCTCCCTGGAATTCAGCCAACTGGTACGGTTGTGCGGGAGCAGCCGATGGAGGACCTGGAAACGGTGGGACTGATTGCGTGAAAGGGCCATCGGATGGCAGTAAAACCTACCCCATCAGTCTGACCAATTTTGTGAAAGACCTTAAATCGATGGGATACAGAGGGTATACATGGGCGTATGATGACGGTGTAGGCCTGTTCAACTGTAACTGGGGCGGAACTGTTACTGTGACAATCTGCCCCAACGGCGGAACACCCTATGATGCCAATACCAAGTGGGCCTACAAGGGTGGCAAATGCTCTGCCGGAAAAGATGGGAGCTATAAATCTCTCATCGCCTGCCAGCAGGCCAATATGCATTATAAGTGTGAAGAGCAGCAAATAGACCC
>JAERTK010000274.1 GCA_016844935.1 Desulfobacteraceae bacterium
TTGATGCCGGGGAAAAAGGCGTACCAGTTCATCTGCATGGCAACCTGGCCGGAAGTATATGCATCAAGGTCCGCCGACATATAAGCATCGGAATGGCCCGGAGGCGTACAGCATTCGTAAAGTTCCTTGTAGAATTCCAACGCTTCCACGGCATTTGGGCTGTTTACATATCCTTCCATGTGGTACGGTTTATTGGGATCTTGATATTGAAATCCCCAGGCATACAGCGCCGAGGTAACACCCATGGTAATCCCTTCAGAACCCCTTTCCGTAAAGATCGCTATGCCATACCGTTTTTTGCCGTCAATCACCCGTCCCTGGAAAAATTTGGCGATATCCTTCAATTCCGTCCATGTCTTTGGCGGAGCCAGCGGATAGCCATATTTTTTCTTAAATTCTTTCTGAAGTTCCGGTTTTTCAAACCAGTCTTTTCGATAGGTCCAGGCGTTGGCATCGCCAAAAGCGGGCAAAGCGTAATAATTCGGGGTACCTTTAGGCCAGGTCGAATAGCCATAAACGGTGGGGGCAAGGAAGTTATCCATGGAAATACCTTCCTTGTCAAAGAAATCATTCAATTTTACATAATGCCCATAGACGGCGCCGCCGCCGATCCATTGGCTATCCCCGATCAAAACATCAAATGTTTTCCCCCCCTGGTTCAGTTCATTTAACATCCGGTCGGCAAAATTCGGCCAGGGAACGAATTCGAATTTGACTTTGATACCGGTTTGCTTTGTGAAATCCTTGGACAATTCAACCAATGCATTGGCCGGGTCCCATGCAGCCCATCCGAGCGTGATGAACTTATCGTCCGCATGGGCGGCGCCGATTGCGCAAAAGGTGAGTAAAAGGGCTGCTGCTGTAAATAGTCTGAATTTTTTCATTTACTTGCCTCCGTTTTTCATGTTTTCGTATGTATCTGATTTCTGGAAAACCGCACAAAATCGAATGGGCCAAAGTAACATTTTCTTCAGTTAGGGTCAATACTACGGGTATGAAATCATATTATCGAAAAGTCTGCCTCCAGGATCACCTCCTTCCAATGGATTGTATGGTTCTTGTTTCCGACCATTTCCATAAGATTGAAAAAACGATCAGATTTCCGAAATGGCACTTCAGACTGACGAAATGTTTCCAACTTTACATGCATATTAACTGTAGAAGTATGTTAAACAGAAACAATAGGGCAAACAACAATATGCCCGTACCAAATTAAATGTCAAGTGCCATTTTACCAAGCACAGTAGCGTTTGGCGCAATAAAAGCACCTATTGACTTTCTAGAATTCTATTTTGTATACAGAAGACGTCCTTAGTCCATGATTTTAGAAAGGAGGAAGACGTGAAAACGTATAGCTATTTTAAGGGAATGATCCGCATCGGAGCTACAGTTGTGCTTTTAGCGGCTTGTGTGGCCTTTGCAGCACCGGTGGGGCTTCCGCCGGTTCCGGTCCCGGCCGGCAACCCCATTACCCCCGAAAAAGTCAAACTGGGGGACAAGCTGTTTCACGACACCCGGTTCAGCACCACGGGAGAGGTCAGTTGCGCCACATGCCATGACAAGGCGAAAGGCTTTGCTGACGGCCTCCCGGTATCCGAGGGGATCAACAAACTGAAAGGGACGCGAAACGCGCCCACCATCATCAATGCGGTTTACCTCCACACCCAGTTCTGGGACGGAAGGGAACCCTCTCTGGAATCCCAGTCGGCCCAGCCCTTTTTAAACCCGGTGGAAATGGGTCTCAAAGACCACGAACCCATTCTTAAAATTGTGCGCTCCGATCCGGAATACCTGGACCTCTTCAGCAAAGCTTTCGGCAAAACAGGCGACCGGATCACCATGACTGAGGTAAAGCAGGCCCTCGGCACCTTTGAGAGAACCCTGATCAGCGGAAATTCTCCATTTGATCAATACTATTTCAAGGGGGACAAAACGGCCATGAGCCCTGCCGCCATTCGAGGACTGGAAGTCTATGTGAACCAGGGCCGGTGCGTATCATGCCACCGGATCGAACAGACCCAGGCCCTCTTTACGGACAATCGCTTCCATATGATCGGGGTTTCCGCCAATCAGATGCCTAAGGACCTGGATGAACTCTCAGCCGCCGTTCAGAACGTAAAAGAAAAGGGAACCGATATCGCAGTCCTCAGCAACCCAAAGACATCCTCCCTTGGACGCTTCGCCGTTACGGGAGAGCTCACGGATATCGGCGCTTTCAAAACCCCGACCTTAAGAAATATTGAGTTGACGGCGCCTTATATGCATGACGGCAGCCACAAAACCTTGGAAGAAGTGGTGACCTTCTACAACAACGGGGGTCGCCTGGATGAAGCCGACCCTGTACCGGAACTCTTGAGCGGCGGCATTCGTCCCCTCAACTTGACCGAGGCGCAGCAGGCGGATCTGGTGGCATTTCTAAAGGCACTCACCAGTCCGGAATTTGCACAGAAAAAGCCATAGGGTGCCCAAGCGCATGGCATCAAGGAGGAAGATTACGATGAGCATGAATCGGCGTGGATTTCTCAAGACCACCGGCGCAGGTTTAATGGCCGCCGCTTTTCCCATAAGCCTGGTAAAACTGGCCTTTGGCGGTCAGGACCCCTCCCGGGACTTTACCTTTGGATATATTTCAGACGCCCACATTCAGCAGATCAAAGGTACCCAGTTTGTTCGCAACTGGGATATGGGCCTCATTCGAGCCGTTCGCGAGGCCAACCTGCTCTCTCCCCGTCCCGATTTCTTCATGTTCGGCGGCGACCTGGCGCAACTGGGAAAGAAGGAAGAACTGGATCATGGACTGGAGATCATGAGCAGCCTGCGCGGCAAGGTCCGCTACGTGATCGGGGAACATGACTATTACCTGGATCTGGGACAATACTGGGAGGATAAGATCAGCCCCCTCTATTACAGCTTTGATCACAAAGGGGTCCATTTTGTTGTTTTAAACAGCATTCTCACCGATGATAGTTGGACTCACAAAAAATGGCCCTCACCCATGGACCGTATGTTGGCCATGGCGAGGCTCGACAACCCCAACGGGTCGCCCTTCATGGTGGGCGATGAGCAGTTGGCCTGGTTGAAAAAGGACCTTGCAAAATTCGACCGGAATACACCCGTGGTGGTATTCTCCCATTCACCCATTCAGAAGATCTTTAAGCCATGGAATTTCTGGACACAGGATGCCGAAAAAGTTCAAGCCCTGCTGAAGCCCTTTGAAAAGTCAACCGTCATTTACGGCCATGTGCACCAGATCCAGTACAACCAGATCGGCAACATTACTTTTCACGCAGTCATGGCAACGGCGTGGCCCTGGCCATATCCCGAGTCCTATTCGCAACTGGCCAGTTGCCTTCCCAAAATTACGGTGCCCATGAACCGGGCGGATCCGTTTTTTGAGCGGGATGCCACGGGATGGCAATTTGTCGACATGCAAAACGGCAAAACCGCCATGCACTATCAGTTGCCCGACAACAAAAACCGCACCGTTGCATTTGATGCCGCCACCGGCAAACCGCAAGATGTGAAGTATCAGGATTTCAGCAGGCGAATTCCGCCACAAACCCATTTTTAGGCATTGCAAGGAGATTTCTAATGCGAAAAAGCAAATTTTTCTCAAACATCTGTCTGGCAGGCCTGATCGGTTTTGGATTACTGGCGATTTCCTTCTCCACCCAGGCGGACGACTTCACCCAAAGTGATTTGAATCGATGGCACCAGGAGTTCATGAGTGTCGTCATGGAAGGCGAAAAGCTGTTTCACAGCGGGGAACTGGGAACCAACAAGGTCTCCTGCGATCAGTGCCACCCCAATGCTGCCAATACCCACCCGGAGACGTACCCCAAATTTCAGCAGCAAATCGGTCGTGTCATCACCCTTCCCGAAATGGTCAACTGGTGTATCCAGCAACCCCTGGAGGGTCAGCCCCTCTCCCTGGACGACCCGAAAATGGTGGCGCTGCTTTCCTACATCACGTATGAGCGACGGGGTGTGCCGCTGGCACCCGGGAAACACTAGGGTGCCACCCCGGCAGTGGAAGGGCTTTATTTTTTTCTTGACAAAGCCTTCCAAATGATTTCTATTGCTTTCCATTCTCTAACTTGAACGAAAGGAAACAGCGGAACAATGTTTTTAAACCAACCATGGCAGCGCTTTTATTTTTATTTTTGCGGGGGATCGTCCATGGTCTGAGATGCTGTTTTTTATCATTTTCAAAGCCGTGGACGTCTTCAAAAACGTTCGCGGCTTTTTTTTTGAGAAAATATTTCGGGTATATGACATGAATATTATTTTAATTGGGTATCGGTGCAGCGGAAAAAGTCTGGTGGGGAAAACCTTGGCGGATTGCCTGGGGCTGGATCTGGTGGATACGGATCAGGTTCTGGAAAGGCGCGTCGGATGCGCCATTAGTGATTACGTGGCAGAAAATGGCTGGGGGGCCTTTCGAACGTTGGAAAAGATGGTCATTCGATCCATTTCAGATTTCGACCGACGGGTCATCGCCACCGGGGGCGGTGCGGTGCTCGATTGGGAAAATGTGCGAAATTTGAAGAAAACAGGCTGGGTGGTCTGGTTGCGGGCGAGCGTGCCGGTCATTCGGGAACGGATGATGGAAGATGAGCGTTCGGGGCTTATTCGACCGGGGTTGTCAGGGGAAAGCCCCATGGATGAGATCGGACAGATCCTGGGTCAAAGAACCGCTCTTTATGAACGGGCCTGCGATTATGTGGTCAATACGGATCAGCAATCCCCCGATGCGGTGGTGCAGGAAATTGTACAATCCTTGCCCGAACCGTTGATCCCCGTGCAGGACAAGGGGCAATCGCAAGGGATTGTCCATGCGGTCGAATCAAACCCGTAACCGGAGAGGATTTAATGGCTGGAAATTCATTGGGTCAAATATTCAAAATCACCACATTCGGCGAATCCCATGGCAAAGCCTTGGGTGCCGTTATAGACGGGTGTCCTTCAGGGATTCGCCTTGCAGAAGCGGATTTCATACCGGAGATGGAAAGACGCCGGCCGGGGCGGTCCTCCTTCGAGACGCCCCGGACGGAAGAAGACCGGGTGGAGATCGTATCCGGCGTTTTTGAAGGGCTTACCACCGGAACCCCGTTGACCCTGCTGGTGGGAAATCATGATGTCAGAAGCAAACCGTACGGTGTGCTGAAAAACCTGTTCCGACCCGGGCATGCAGACTATACATACTTCAAGAAATTCGGGCATCTGGATTACCGGGGGGGTGGTCGGGCTTCGGCACGCGAAACCGCGGCCCGGGTGGCTGCCGGTGTGGTGGCCCGGAAGGTGCTGGCGCCGTTTCATATGAATATCCTGGGGCATACCCTGGAACTGGGGGGAATTCGGGCCGAACGGATGGACCCGGGCGTTATTCCTAAAAATCCCCTTTATTGTGCGGATCCGGATGCGGCGGTGCGTATGTTGGAGGTCCTCGAAAAGGCAAAGCGAGCGGGAGACAGTCTTGGCGGGGTGGTGGAAGTTCTTGTTACCGGGTGCCCGGCAGGTTTGGGGGAACCGGTGTTTGACAAACTGGATGCGGAACTGGCCGGGGCCATCATGTCCATCGGCGCGGTAAAGGGGGTGGAGGTGGGTGCGGGTTTTGAGGCGGCGCGCCTCAGGGGTTCTGAAAACAATGATCCCATCCGGTCAACGGGTTTTTCGAGCAACCGCTCCGGCGGAATCTTAGGCGGTATATCCAACGGCGATGATCTGGTACTCCGGGCGGCGGTAAAGCCGATCCCCTCCATCATGAAGCCCCAAAAAACCATCGATCGACAGGGCCGGGATGCGACACTGGAACTGACGGGCCGGTTTGATGTGACAGCCGTTGCCCGCATTGTGCCGGTGGTTGAAGCCATGGTGGCCCTGGTGCTGGCGGATCATTATCTGCGGGCCAGGTCCGGTGGACAGGATTTTGAGGTCTGAAAGGAACAGCGGTATGACGTTATTGAACGGGTTTTATTATTTTTTTGGATGGAGAGGTCCGCCCTTGCGCCTGAAGTTTTATTTTATGAGGCCATGGGCGGAATGAAACGCTCATGGCCTTTTTTTTGACATACTTAATCGGAAAAACAGCAGAGTCCAAAAAGTTCAATATCGAAATAGAGGGAAGAAAAATGATTGGAAAAAGCATAAGACTAGAGCGTATTATGAATCGCGTAACCGGCAAAGCCGTCATCGTCCCCATGGATCACGGGGTCAGTTCAGGACCTATCCAGGGTATTATCGACATTCGGGATACCATGGGCCAGGTCGCTGACGGGGGCGCCAGTGCGGTGGTGGTTCACAAGGGGTTGGTGGCGAGGGGACATGGCCGATCGGGTCCGGATATGGGACTAATTGTACACCTTTCCGGCAGTACGTCCCTGGC
>JAERTK010000275.1 GCA_016844935.1 Desulfobacteraceae bacterium
CCATTAAAGCGTTAAGGCGGAAAACCCGGGCGGATATGGGCAAAACAACGGCCATGAGTTGCGAGCTGTTGGAAAAACTGAAGATGCAGTACCAGAGTTATCAACATTGGAGTTATCAGCTTCATGCGGATAATCTGAAAGCGCTGGTTGAAATGAAGCCGGATTTGGGGACGGCGCCGTCTTACAGCACCGTGCTTAGACGGATGAAAGAGCGGGGCTGGTACAAAAAAGCTGCCAGACAAAATAAAACCCCCGGACAGAAAGCGGCACAGGAACGCCTGGAACAAAGAGAGGTGCGAAGTTACGAGTCATCCTATGTTCATGCCCTGTGGCACCTGGATTTTCATCAGGCATGGCGAAAAGTGGTGGATTCAAAAGGCGACTGGCATGACGCACATGCACTGGCTATTCTCGATGACCGCTCCAGAATTTGCAATCATATCCAGTGGTATCTGGGTGAAACAGCCGATTCCCTTTTCCATGGATTGATACAGGCATTTCATAAACGAGGCCTTCCCAGGGCGATCATGAGCGACAACGGTTCTGCCATGATCGCTCATGAAACAAAAAACGGTCTTTCACGCCTGGGCATTGTTCACGATAAGACCCTTCCATACAGCCCCTATCAAAATGGCAAACAGGAATCTTTCTGGGGACAGTTGGAAGGGCGTCTGCTGGCCATGCTTCACAGGGTGGAACCCCTGCGGTTGGATTTTTTGAACCGGGTCACCCATGCATGGGCGGAAATGGAATACAACCGCAGTGTTCACGAGGAAATCGGTTGTCCGCCTCTTGAGCGTCTTATTAAAGGCCCGAATGTTAGCCGACCATCCCCTGACACTGATGCGATCGTGTTTGCGTTTACCATCAAACAAAGGCGTATGCAGCGAAAAAGCGACGGAACCTTGACCATCAATGGGGTACGGTTTGAAGTCCCATCCCGGTTCCGTCACTTTCAGCATCTTTATGTTCGCTACCAGACCTGGGATCTGAGTAGCGCCTATTTAACGGATCCACGAACGGACGATCCGTTAGCTCGCATTTTTCCACAGGATAAGGCCAAAAACGCCAATGGGTACCGACGCACTTTGCAATCCCCTGTTGAGACGGTATCTCCTGCGGATGACTCCGATCCCATTCCCCCGCTGCTTCGAAAACTGATGGCCGATTATGCTGAAACCGGACTGCCGCCGGCATATATCCCAAAAGACGAACTGGAGGACAGCCATGAACAATAAAACCCTACTGGCCCTTTATGGCCTCAAATTCAATCCCTTTTTACCCAATATCCCGGTGGGTGACCTTTGGAATCCACCCGGAATGGATTCATTTTTTTATCGGATTGAAAACCTGGTAATGGATGGCGGTTTTGCCCTTATCTGCGGAGAACCTGGTCTTGGAAAATCCAAAAAACTCCAGTTGCTGGCGGATCGTCTTAACCGCATTGGAGACGTGGTGGTGGGTGTCATGGAACGTCCACAAAGCAATCTCAGCGATTTTTACCGTGAAATGGGGACCCTGTTCGGAGTGAACCTGTCTCCATCCAACCGTTACGGAGGATTTACGGCTTTGAGGGAGCGATGGAAAAGCCATATCAAGAATACCCTCTTTCGACCCGTTTTACTGGTGGATGAGGCGCAAGAGATGCTGACCCCATGCCTCAATGAAATACGCCTCCTTGGAAGCGAACATTTCGATTCCAAATGCCTGCTGACCTCCGTTCTGTGCGGTGACATGCGACTGCCGGAGCGTTTCAGGAATACCGCCCTCGTTTCACTGGGAACCCGCATGAGGGTTCGAATGACATTAAAGCCCTACAGCCGGGATGACCTGAAAACTTATCTGGATCATGCCATTTCTCAGGCAGGAGCGCCTCAGCTTATGACACAAAACCTCATGAAAACCCTCGTCGAGCATGCTGCCGGGAATCTGAGGGTGTTGAACAGCATGGCTGCGGAAATGCTTACAGAAGCCGCCCGGAAAGAAATTCCTCAACTGGATGAAAAACTCTTTCTGGAGATGTTTTCACGGAGTCCCCGTTCATCATAATGCACAGGGAAAATCCTTAAAAAACGGGCGGGGTGACCACAAAAAGATATGCTTCCAGAATGCCTGATGTTCAAACATCTCAAACAGTCTGTCTCCATTGAGTCCGTGCTTCATGATAAAGGCGTGCCTCCGCTCAGAAAACGCGGTCATCAACTTGTCGGGTCATGCCCCGTACATGGTGGCGATAATCCCAATGCCTTTGTGGTTACCCCTTCAAAGAACATCTGGCACTGCTTTACAAAATGCAACGGTGGCGGCGATGTGATTGATTTGGTTCGTCGTATGGATAATATGACCCATTATCAAACGGCTCAATATCTTGCATCCATATCCCATACTTCCCCAGCCCCTTCAATCCCAGTGAAAACACAGGGTGTTAAACCTGCATTCAAGCCTTTCACCAGAAATCTGCACCTCAATTGTGAGATCCCATGGTTTAAAAGAAAAGGGATCACCGGAAAAACCGCATCACTTTTTGAGGCAGGACTTTATCAGGGAAGGGGGTTCCTTTCTGACTGTATTGCCGTAAGGGTCCATGATCTTGAAGGATGCCCAATCGGCTATGCGGGAAGACGACTCATCGATCATCAGGTCAGAAAATATGGCAAATGGAAGTTTCCGCCACAGCTACCCAAAAGCCGAATCCTTTATAATTTTCACCGGGTAAGAGACAAACTACAGAAGGGACTGTTTGTAGTGGAAGGTCCATGGGGTGTGATGCGTCTGGCTCAGCTTCGCATACCAGCTGTAGCGTTACTGGGAATAAATCTTTCAAATGAACAGCAACGGATTCTTTGTAAAATCCCCAAAATCGTTCTGATGCTTGATGGGGACTTCCCCGGCAGAAAGGCCGCAAAACGCATACATGACAAACTCAAAAACAACACTGTCGTCAAGCGAATCAACCTCAATATCAACACGGATCCGGATGACCTTCAAGACCATCAACTCACAAAACTATAG
>JAERTK010000276.1 GCA_016844935.1 Desulfobacteraceae bacterium
GTGGGAACCATCCTGATTCCTTTGTGGGGGGTCGGGACGGCGGTGTTGCTGATCATACTGGTGAAAATCTCAAGCAGCCTCCTGCTGCTGTTCAGGTGAATGATCATGAACAAAATGATGACACGAAAGGAATTCCTCAAATCGGCGGCCCTGGGGGCCTCTGCCCTCATGTGCGCCGGAACGGGATATGGTTTTCTGGGGAAAAGCACCCATTGCTCCGGCAGCATCCGGGGGCGCATCACGAAAAACGACGCACCGGAAAAGCCGTGGAAATGGGCCATTGAAGGTTTTCACTATGCTTCCGACGGAAAGAAGGTCCAGTGCCAGGTGTGCCCAAACCGTTGCACCCTGGGTCCCGGGGACCGCAGTATCTGCCGCTCTAAAGTCAACATCGGAGGAAAACTCTATTCCCTGGCCTACGGTAACCCCTGCGCCATCCATCTGGACCCCATTGAAAAAAAACCATTGGCCCACTTTTACCCCCGCACCAAGGCCTTTTCCATGGCCACCACCGGTTGCAACTTCAGGTGTCTGAACTGCCAGAACTGGGAAATTTCGCAAAAGAAACCGGAGCAGGTGGAACATATGACCCTGTTTCCCCAAGAGGCCGTCAAGACCGCCCTTGAAAAGGGGGCCCGTTCCATCGCCTACACCTATTCGGAGGCTATCACCTTCTATGAATACATGTTCGATACCGCCAGACTGGCGCGGCAGGCCCATATCAAGAATGTGCTCATCAGCAACGGCTACATCAATCGCAAACCACTTTTGTCCCTCTGCCGCTACCTGGACGGGGCCAACATAAACCTCAAAAGTTTTGACAATGCCATCTACGGGTGCTTGAACGGCGGCACCCTTCATCCGGTTCTCGAAACCTTCAAAACCCTCCATGAGCAAGGCGTCTGGTTTGAAATGACCACCCTGGTGGTGCCCACATACGTGGACGAACCGGAAATGATCAAACGTATGTGCGCATGGATATTGAAGAACCTGGGGCCTGATTACCCCCTTCATTTGCTGAGGTTTTTTCCCCAATATAAACTGACCCGGCTTCCGGCCACGCCCATCGCCACACTGGAGGAACTGCGGCGAATCGCCCTTGACCAGGGGATCCGGTATGTGTACCTGGGCAATGTTCCGGGGCATTCAGGCACCCAGACCTATTGTCATCAGTGCCAGAAAGTGATTGTTCGAAGAAAGGGTTACTGGATCAAGGAGATCCATATGAAGGATGGTAAATGTACTTATTGCGGAAGCCCCATTCCTGGGCGGTGGGATCAGATATAATAGTTTACAGGGGGCAGTTGTCAGGGGGCAGCAAAAGAACCGCAATGGTGCTGAAACATGGCCCACTGACCCAGGCTTCCATCCCAGGGCTCCCCCCTGCATTCCCCCAGGGCATGGGGACTGTCGTGTTCGGCGTTATTTTCAAAAAAATGGAAATTGCGGCATCGACTGCAACGAATCAGGTCTTCGGGGTTATGTTTCGTTTGGGGATGGGATTTATGGTCCATTCGTCTCTCCGGAAATATTTTCGACATCCTTTTCATAAGGGGATTTCCGCGCTTGATATGCCGGGGTCATCAGACCCAGTATTACCCGGAGCGTCTGATAGTCAAAGGGTTTGTAAGCACCCCGATACGCCACCACAGCGGCACACCCGCAACGGGAACAATCGGCCTGGTCCCCATAGGTACAGACCTTGGGTCGACCATCCGATCGGTAACAGCGAACCCGCTGACTCACAGGGCAGGTTGACAAATTGTTCCACTCAGAAAATGCCCCATGGGTCAGCAGGTGACGGGCCATGGCGGGGGTAAAGCCAACCTTTTCACCATATTTCTTCCTGAGCCGAAGCAGTTCCATCACCAGTTGGTTCCGTTGTGCCAGTGGAATAAAGAGGTTTTCATCTGCCATACCCCGATTGGGTGTCACAAAAGAAAATCCCATACCCTTGATGGGCAACGCCATCATTTCCCGCACGAACCGCTCCAGACTGTTTTGGTTTATCTTTGAAATGGTCATGTGAACGATGGGCGGGCGGGCGGCATATTCGAGGTTTTCCACCGCCTTCTGATACACCCCTTCTCCCCGAATACGATCGTTTTCCGTTTCGGGTCCATCCAGGGAGAGAATCCACTGGCCGTTTTGAAGCCTCGGAAAGCCGTTTACACCATTGGTAAATGCCAATGAAATATCAAAAATCCGGTCGGCAGCCCTGCAGATTTCAGGCCGAAGGGTGGGCTCTCCACCGTAAAGGATGGCCGCTCGTAGCCCTCCGGCTCGTAGCCCTTTTAAAAAAGCCACCATTTGACCATCATCCAGTTCCATGGGGTGTTCCTGTTTCCACCAATAGCAGTGAAGGCACTTGAGATTGCATTTGTGGGTAATGTCAATGGCGACGGTTGTGGGCCGCCGTGTCAGCAGCCATTGGGCGAAAATTATCAATTTTCCAAAGCTCAAATGCATGGTCGGGGATTATCCCATTCTTTTTGAAATCGCAAGGGAAATCTTGATATTCTGACGACCACGGGCTATAAGAACCATGACTCATAATTGTCTGAATCCATCGCAAACTCGCCGCTTCACCCTGAAAGGTGCAGAAAAGAAATGACCCTCGCCAACAAAATCACCCTTTTCCGGATTGTCTTGATTCCGGTTTTCATCATATTCACCATTCCCGCCGCCACCTGGACAAAATTTGTCGCCGCCACCATTTTTGTCATTGCCTGCGCCACAGACCCGCTGGACGGCTATTTTGCCCGTAGCCGCAAAGAGATCAGCACCCTGGGCATCTTTCTGGATCCCCTGGCCGATAAACTGCTGGTCATGAGTGCCTTTGTTATCCTGGTGAAATACCAGGTGGTGGCCGCCTGGATGGTCATTATCATTATCGCCAGGGAAGTTTCCGTAACCGGTCTGCGAGCCATTGTGTCCCAGCAGGCAGGGATTGCCATTGCCGCCGGCCCATGGGGAAAGATCAAAACCGTCACCCAGATGGTGGGCGGTACGATTCTCTTGTACATGATCCCGTCCGGAGACTACAGCCGACAGGTCAGCCTCCTGCTTCCTCCGGTGGCCAATATCATCATGACGATTATCCTGGCTGCCACCTTGTGGTCCGGATGGAAATATTTTCAAGGATACTGGGACCGGCTTAAAGAAGATTGAAGATGACTGTCTCCATGGACCAAACGGCTTCCGATTTTCTGAAACCCGGGGCCTTCAGGGTAACCGGCCTGACCCCGGACGGGCTGAAAATCCCTGAATTGGCCAGAGATACCCTGAAGCGGTTTATCCTTCTCGGGTACAAACGGGTAAATCCCTGTTTGTGGGTGGTCTTCCTGGGCGGCACCGGTACCGGAAAATCGACCCTCTTTAACGCTTTTTGCGGCAGGCCTCTAAGCGCCACCGGCGTGGAGCGCCCCAAAACCGCCGGCCCTGTCGCCCACGCCCACAGCCCATGTCTCTTTCAGGAAGCCTTTCCCTTTCCTGAAATCGAATTGGCGTTCATATCACCTGGCGATGCGGACCTTCCCTGTTCCGGAAAGGCCGGGCAACTGACAGTTCTGGCGGCCGAAGAAGAAAAACCTTCACACCTGGTCCTGGTTGACACACCGGATCTGGACAGTGTCGAAGAAGTTAACCATTCGGCCGCCAGGGATCTCTATTCCCTGTCAGATGCAGTGGTATTTGTATCCAGCCAGGAAAAATATGCCGACGAGGTGTTGCACGACTTTTTCATGAAGGTGGTTCAAGATGAAAAACCCACCTTTTTTGTGCTCAACAAGGCATCTTCGGAAACCACCCGGGAGGAAATACTGAAGGCCCTTCAGAACCAGGGGCTTCATATCCACGGGGCAAATTTGTGGCTCATCCCCCACACGACCCCCGGCACCTATGACCGGATCGCTGAACGGAAATCTTTCATTCGTATGCGGGATGCTTTTTTACAGACCTTTACCCGCGAACAGGCGCAGCATATCAAATCAGCGGCCGCCTCCAGGGAAACAAGGGCGTTGAAAAAGGACCTGAAAAGCCTTCAGTCGTTGCTTGCGCTGGAAAACCAGGCGGTTGATGAATGGCTGAAAAAACTTCAGGAACTCACCCACCGGTCTTCACTGGAATATGTTCAAAACCAGAAAGAACGGTTTTCCAAAACCAGCGGACAATACCTTAAAGTGGAAATTCGGAAGCTTTTCTCCCGATACGATCTTCTGGCCAAACCCCGGCAGGCCATCCGCAAGGTTTTTATCGCGCCCCTGCATCTTATGGGGCTGACCCGAAAAAGCACCCGGGCGGATCGTGAGGCCGGGCTTTTGAAAGTGCGCGAAAATGTGGCGTTTTCTCCGGTTCAGGAGACCCTTGCAAGATTCAACCTCTTGGTCCTGAAAACCCTTTCCCCTCCCCAGGAGGACGCGCCCCTTTTCAAAGCTCTGCGGAGTCCGCACCTGCCACTCACGGAACCGGAAATCCGGCAATACATCCTGGCAGCCCAGGAAGACCTGGCCCAATGGCTGGAGGAAACCTTCGAAGAGCTGGCCAGGGGCATCCCCACAGGGAAAAAGGTGGGCATCTACTCAACATCGGTTCTCTGGGGAATCCTCATCCTGACCTTTGAAGTGGTGGTGGGCGGGGGGTTCACCATGCTCGATGCAGCTCTCGATTCCGCCCTGGCCCCCTTCGTGACCAAAGGGGCCGTGGAGGTCTTTGCTTATCACGAAATCCGGAAAATTGCGAAAGAACTGGCACTGCGCTACCAGGAGGGGCTGTTGTCCGTGCTGCGTCGGCAGGAGGAACGTTATGTGGCCTGCATTGAGTCTTTGACCACAACTCCCGAGACCCTTCAAGCCGTGAAGGGTCTTGAGAAATCCGCATGGGCATGAAGAAATTTGAAGGTGTTTTTTTGATTCAGCAACAATAAACTGGAAATCTGAATAATGACCAATCCCATTGAACAACACCGGGTTCGCCTGGAACAAACCCTCGATCTGCTCAGAAAGGGAGGTCTCTATTCCCTTTCTGCGAAAAACCGGAAAACCATGGAGACGGAGACCGAAAAGCTCATTGGCAAACTGGGCGCCATGGAAGCCCGTTATCTCACCATCGGCCTGGTGGGCGGCACCGGCGTGGGAAAATCAACCCTCATGAACGCCCTGGCGGGAGAAGTCATCGCGTCCACCAGTCATCGGCGCCCGCACACGGACAGGGTATTGATCTATCGCCATGAAGACACCGATACACCACCGATCCCGGGGTCGGTGGATGTGCCCCGCCGGGAGGTTCTGCACCAGGGAGACAGCATACGGCGAATCCTGCTCTGCGATCTACCGGACTTTGACAGTCTCGTGGGGGAACACCGTGAACGGGTCCTCCATTTCATGGAACACCTGGATCTGCTTTTGTGGGTGACATCCCCTGAAAAATATGCTGACAAGAAATTTTACGATTTCCTTTTGGAGGCCCCCAAGTCAAAGGAAAATTTCACTTTTGTACTCAACAAGGTGGATTTGTTGTTTCAGGGGGAAACCCTAGAAAAAGGATATGAGCAGCTCAAACTCGCCACCACCCGATTCAACGCACTCTTAAAAGAGAAGGGGATCGCTGAACCCGTTCTTTTTGCACTGGCCTCACAGGAAGTCTCAGAAAGGGAAACCCTTTCTCCCTGGAATCAGTTTCCGGCTTTTCGGCAGCATGTCCTAAGGGAACGGAATGCCAGGCAGATTTCAGCCATCAAGGCCCAGAACCTGGATGTGGAAATCCAATCGCTGACGTCCCTTTTTGAAAAAGAAATTCAGAACCTTGAAAATGCAGGCCGCATCCTGGGTGAAACCATTAAAGAACTTGAGGAAAAGCGGCCTGACTGGATTCAAACCGGCAAGGAAATTATAGACCGCTGGTTTGGAATTGAAATCCAGGAAAAGATCTCCCTTTCCCAGGGAGACCCGTCCCGGCTGGTGGGACCCGGTTTCGGAGTGGCCACCCTGCTGTTTTCCTTTGGAAAACAAACATCACAGGGGTCTGAAAGACAACCGGGGTTTTCTGTTTTTGAACCTCCGGAGCAGATTTCAAAGGCCTTTCACCATCGATATGCCTGGCTTGAAGATCATCTCAGCCACCGTTTTCTCAATGAAAACATCTCCCCCCTCCTTCGGGAGCGGCTCAAAGAAATCATGGACATTCCCCGTCGCTTTGAAAATCTGGGGGAAGCTTTTTTTCAATCGGCCCACGCATATGCGGAGGAAAGGCGAAGGTCCCCATTATGGGGCTTCCGATTTTTCCAGTGGGTGATCTATGGTTTTATTTTTGCGGCATTGCTGCTTTCCACGGGGGGGGAAGATGCGTGGCGCAGCCTTTTCCTGACCCCATCCGGAGGGGCTTTCATGGACCTCTTGCTGTCCATCATCGGTACCCTTTTCAGCACCACCGGCCTGGCCGCCCTCGGAAGCTTCCTGATCATTAACCTCGGCACCGGATTCATCTTCTATCGGCGCTATCGAAATATTCTCCTTCGTAAAACGCAAAAAAATATCGGCCGTTTAAAAGAAATCCTGACCCGCGTATGGATGGACAGCGTGGAAGCCATTTTGAAAGATCTGGCCCTTTTTGAAGCGCAACTCCTCAGTCAAAAAGCAGACATTTCCCGACTCCAAAAAGGCAAGGGGCCCGGCGGGAAACGATAACAGCCCAGGTGAACCAGATAAAGGCCGGGAAATGAAGACAGGAGAGAGGATCATTTGAAACAACTCAGGCAATCCCATGAACGGCCGGACGTGAGAACCATGTTTGACCGGGTGGCCAAGCGCTATGATCTCTTGAACCGGATGATCACATTTGGTTTTGATTCAATGTGGCGCCGCCGTGTCATTGAAGAAGCTGACCTGTCTCCCGGCGGTCGTTTGCTGGATGTGGGAGCGGGAACCGGGGATATGGCCTTTACCGCTCATAAAAAAGAGCCGGCGGCAAGGATAACAGCGGCTGATTTTTCCTATGGCATGATGAAAAAAGGCCGAAGTCGCCCGGGGGGGAATCAAATCCCCTGGTGTTGTACGGATGCCCTGGCGCTCCCTTTTGCCGATGGCACCTTCGATGCCGTAACCTCCGGATACCTGATCCGAAATGTGGTAAACCCGGCGCGAGCCTTCCAGGAGCAGTTGCGGGTCCTGAAACCGGGGGGCCGTGTGGTTTGCCTGGAAACCTCCCCACCCAAACAAAACCTGTTGCGACCACTGATTGCGCTTCACCTCAAAGTCACAATCCCCTTTTTGGGGCGTCTTGTGGGCGGCAACCAGGCTGCTTACACCTATCTTCCGGATACCACCAGGAATTTCATGAGGCCCCATGAAATGGTCACCACCATGCGGGAAGCCGGATTTGAATCCATCAGGTACGAGTTGCTCATGTTCGGAACCATGACCATCCACAGTGGCCGACGTCCGGACACGTTCTGAACCACGAAATGGAAGACAGCTCCGCATGCCACAAATCATAATTGAACTGAAAAAGGTCCCTGCCCAAGCCATTCAGGTCAGTTTCTCCCTGTTCAAAATCATGATCCCCATTATTCTGGGAGTCAAACTGTTTCAGGAACTGGGGTTGATTAAACATATGGCCATGCCGTTGTCGCCGATCATGAATTTGATGGGATTACCCGGGGAGATGGGACTGGTCTGGGCAACGGCCATGATCAATAATATTTATGGCGCCATGATCGTGTTTGTTTCCCTGTCACCCCAGTTTTCACTGACCACGGCCCAGGTGACGATCCTGGGAACCATTATCCTCATTGCCCACTCCCTGCCCATAGAACTTGAGATCGCTCGAAAATCCGGAAACCGGGTCCTGTTTCAATGGTTCATGCGAATCGGATCTGCTTTGATTGTGGGGATTTTGCTGCACCATATTTATGATTTGTCCGGCTGGCTTAAAACCCCCAACCATCTGCTGTGGGTACCGGAGGCGGCGCCGCAAAACCTTCTTTTTTGGGGTGTGGATCAGCTTCAAAACCTGGGCCTTATTTTCGCCATCATTTTCGGGCTGATCACCCTCATGAAAATTCTGGATTTTCTCAAAATCACTGAGATTTTCATCAGAATATTCAATCCGTTGCTTCGGCTTCTGGGGATCGGACCGGCTGCGGCACCCCTTACCATCATCGGCATGGTCATGGGCCTGGCCTACGGTGGCGGATTGATTATCCATGAGGCCCGATCCGGCAAAGTGGAAAACCGGGATATATTTTTTGCCGTCTCTTTCATGGGGCTGGCTCACAGTTTGTTTGAAGACACCCTGCTCATGATGGTTCTGGGCGCCCATCTGTCCGGACTTATCTGGGCCAGGGTGATATATGCCATGATTTTCATTTTCGTACTGGTCCGTGTGGTGAACAGAATCCCCGTCTCGGTATTTGAAAAATATCTCTTCAGACCGATTCCAACTGAGGTTGATTCCTGAGACCGGCTAAACGCTGTTGGTTCCGTGGTTTTGAAGGCATGAAGACCTCATGGGGACCGGCCTTTGATTCTTTTAAGAATCAGAGGGATAAAAAAGGAAAAAATATAGAGGGCAACAGCGAACAACACTTTCAGGGAAACCAGATCGCTCCACTCGCCGGAAATCCAGGCGTCTCGTATCATTCCACTCAAAAAAGTAAAGGCAAAAATCGAAACCATGATACCCAGCCCCGTGCCCAGGAAAAAGTCCTTGAAATGGACCTTTGTGAGACTCAACCCGTAGTTCATGGGGGTAAAGGGCGCATTGAGCAACCGGATGTAAAGCACTGCCGTAAACCCGTTTCTTTCGATGGCGTCGTCATATTTTTTCAGCCGGTCCCCGATCATGGCAGCAACAAAATCCCGACCCAGCGTTCTGCCCACAAAAAATGCGCAACCTGCCCCGATCCAGGCCCCGATCCAGGCGTACAAAAAACCCCAATAGGCCCCGAAAAGACCCGCGGCCAGAATAATCAGGATACTGGCCGGAACGAAAAGGGTGATTGCCAATACCATAAGCGCCATAAAAACGGCCGGCGCCCAGAACCCTGATGCGTTGAGAATCGTTTCCAGGGTTTGGGGGGTCACCAATTCCTTGAGTTCGGTAAAACGATAGAGACAAAAGGCACCGGAGCAGAAAAAAATCAGACCCAGAAATTTGATCAACGCGCCTTTTGAAATGCGTTCTCGAAAATACCCCACCCTAAATCTGTCCTTTCAACTTGCTCCAGGCAAGCCCGAGGTATTCATGGACAGCATCCGTGGTATCGTTCAAAGCGCCGACGGTGGGAAAAACATCCCCAGGGGACAAAGGCGCTTTGATCCGTGAGGTACTGCCCGCCGGACCGGGGATGGGGTTCATTCCCATGTGTTGAAAAAGGGCCATGGACCGGGGCATATGGATGGCTGACGTGACCAGCACAAAGGGTGCTGTGCCAACAATGGGTTTGATCAACCGGGCCTGGCCTTCTGTATCTTTGGAAGTAGATTCCAGGATCATGTCATCCGGTGATACCCCCATGAATCGGCTGACGTCAGCCATGACCGCTGCTTCGGGAACGGGGTCCGCGGCGCCACCGCCGGACAGAATCAATTTCGCGCCCGGGTTCTGCCTGAGAACGCGAACCCCTTCCACAAGCCGGATCAGTGAATGGCCGGACAGCTGGCTGGTTGCCGGAAGGTTGGGATCGGATTTATGGCCCCCTGCAAGCACCACCACATACCCGACCGGAGTGTTCTTCCATTGCGCTTGTGAATACACTTCATATTTGCAGTTCAATGGCGTATTCAAAACCCTGGAAACAGGATTATAACTCATAATGGTAAGCCCCATGAGCCCCAGTGCAATCAGCATTTTCCCTGTCAAAACCCTTTTACCGCGCCACAGAAAGAACAGCCCCAGAAAAGAAATCAGAAGACAGAAGGGTAAGGGCATCAGAAGCGAACCCAGCATTTTTTTTACGATGAACACCAATAAACCTCCCGAAAATTAAATCGTTGCCAATGGATTTTCACTGAAGCAATCTGTTCCCCGGCGGGATTCGGCCGATTGTAACCAATCCAGGACCGGCGGTCAAAAAAACATTGTAAAAAGGAGTGGAAAAGGATAAAAGTGTTGCGTGTTTTTTTTGGTAGAATTGTTTTTCAGGGAGATTCTGATGGGTGACATCCTGGATTATTTTTTGTGTGATGATTGTAACAGCAGGGACTTCAAACTTGTTTACAATTTCTGTCTTCGGTTTCACGGGGTGAATTTTTCCGATGACCTCATCTACGACAAAACGGTAGGTGAACGATTCCAGTGCACAAAATGTGAAAAAACGTTTTCCAGGGAGGAAATAGAATCGGGGTTGAGCCTGTTGCGTAAGACGCGCATCAAAAGAGACTAGAGCTCAATGGAATACTGTTCCTGATGAAAATATTCTTTTCCGATAATGATGATCCTTTTTCCGGTTCTTTTTTCCAGATCAATCACCGACCCCTGCTCCTCCTCCCTTAAAATCTTGTCCACTTCAGGGTTCACAACTATGTGGATGCTGCCCCCCTCATCCAGGTGCATACAATCCCGCTCCAGGTCCCTGAAAATCTCGTAGCAGATTGTTTTGGGTGATTTCAGTGTCCCCCGCCCTTCACAGTAAGCGCATGGTTCACTGAGCAGCCGGTTCAGACTGGCCCGGGTCCTCTTTCGGGTCATCTCGATCAATCCCAGATCGGACATGGGAAGGATGTTTGTTTTGGCCTTATCTTTACTGAGCGCCTCTTTGAGCGCCATGGACACCCGTTCACGGTTTGACAGTTTCTCCATGTCAATGAAGTCAATAACGATGAGTCCGCCGATATTCCTGAATCGAAGTTGATAGGCGATTTCTTTTACGGCCTCAAGATTTGTTTTCAGGATTGTCTCTTCAAGATTTCGCTTCCCCACATAACTTCCGGTGTTTACATCTATTGATGTGAGCGCTTCGGTAAGCTCAATGACAATATAGCCTCCCGATTTTAGCCAGATCTTAGTGCCGAGGGCCCGGGAAATCTCAATTTCAATGCCAAATGCATCAAAAATGGGTCCAGCGCCTTCATAGAGTTCAACCGAGTATTTCAACCGCGGTGCAAATGTCTCAATAAAGGCCATAATCTTCTCATACTCTTTATCCGAATCCACAATCAAGCGGTCCACTTCCCGGGTGAACAGGTCCCTCACCGCCCGTAGCGTAATGGTAAGATCCTTATACAAAAGTCCGGGATTATTGCCTTTATCCATCTTCTCCCTGATATTTTCCCAGAGCTTCAGCAAGAAATCCATTTCGGCTTCCAGCTTTTCCTTAGAGGTGTTTTCCGCCACCGTCCTGACAATGAAACCAAATGATCCGGGATTGATGTCCTTGCCCAATACTATTTCTCTTATGGCGCCTTTGAGCCGTTCGCGTTCTTCCCTGTCCTCAATTTTCCGAGATACCCCAATATGGTTGACCGTAGGCATCAGCACCAGATGTCTTCCGGGCAATGACACATGAGATGTCAACCGGGCTCCCTTATTTCCGAGGGGCTCTTTTGAAACCTGGACCATAATGCTTTGCCCTTCATGGAGAAGGTCCTCTATCTGGAAACCATTATGGCTCGATTGCTTTTTGGGGGGGCCCTCAGCCTTATCCGGATCACGGGTTTCATTCACATCACCGGCGTTAAGCATCATCTGCTCAAAATCTGAAAAATCCCTGTAAACGTCGGAAACGTAAAGGAAGGCGGTTCTTCCGAGGCTGATGTCCACAAAGGCCGCCTGCATACCGGGTAGAACGCGGACCACTCTCCCTCGATAGATGTTGCCCATCAACTCCCGGCCACTGTCTCTTTCAACGTGCAGCTCAACAACAATGCCGTTTTCAACCAGTGCAACCCTGGTTTCATAAGATCTGGAATTGATGATCAGTTCACTGGACATGAGCGACTCCCTGGAGTTCTCTGGCGTTAGTGAAAAAGCTGCTCGGTTTTGAGGATGTTCATGCCGAGAAGGTCATCCTCTCCCATGGAAAATACACCTTTAATAATCTCTGCCGGTTTCAAGGTCAATTTATCTGTTTGCATGATGGTCAAATCGATCTGTCCGGGCGAAGGAAGACTCATGGCCGTCACGAGGCTTCGGGCATCGATCGTATGTTCCCCTTTTTTATTGATTTTGACAACCTCAAAATGTTCTGATGCGAGGAATTCCGTGAGGTTCGCTTCGTCGAAAGTCGCCTCCTTGAGGGTAATCAGAAACCTGGAAGCTTTGAGACGAAGTTTTTTTCCTGAAGGAGAAATTTTTTCGATACGGGTTATATCAATGCCTTCAGGGAGTTCCCGGTTAATTTTAACTTTGAGGTCCCCAACATCCGCCCTTTCGGTCAATTCAATTTCCGCCAACTCCACCATACTCTGGGTACCCACCGGCAAAGCTGAAAAAAATGAGACCTTGGGCATGGGGTGAAACCCCTGGGAATAGGCCAGTTTCAACCCGGCGCGCCTGAAAGCCCGATTTAACACGCGCCCCAATTCCAGATGGCTCAAGTGCCGGACGCTTCCCATCTTTGTGAAGGTGAGGCGGAACCTGCCCGCCGATTGCACCGCTTGTGAGTGACGTAGCGCTTCTTTCGGTTCGAACGGACGGTCTTTGAATAAGACCGGATCAATGTCCCTGTGGTCGCATACACCACATTCATGGCATTTTTCCCGGCAATCCGAAGTGAACTGTTCCGCCTGCGCCTTTTTGCATTCTCTTCTAAGAAAAGCCTTTGTAACACCGGACCGGATATGGTCCCACGGCAGAATTTCCCGGGGCATCCTTTCCCGGTGATAGAATTCCGGCTTAATCCGGGATCGATCAAAAGCCGTTTTCCATAACCCCATGTTGAAATGCTCGCTCCATGCATCAAACCGGGCACCCAGCCTCCAAGCCTCAATAATGGCCTTACCGAGCTTCCGGTCACCCCTGGCCATAACACCTTCCAGCCAGCTTAACTCCGGTTGATTCCATTTAACCCGCACGCGACTTTTTCTAAGGGCCTGTCGAATCAATTCGATCTTTCGCCGGCTTTCTTCCAGTGTGACCTGCGGCATCCACATGAAAGGGGTATGGCTCTTCGGCACAAAGGTGGAAAGAGAGACATTCACGTTTTCCCGCCTCCCCTTTTTACCCGACAATCTCGTGATTTGTTCTGCAAGGTCAACAATATCCTGAAGATCTTCATCTCCTTCAGTGGGCAATCCGATCATGAAATAGAGTTTGATCAGTTTCCATCCGGACTGATATACGATTTTTGCCGTTTCAAGGATGTCCGATTGGGTCAGGCCTTTGTTGATGACCCTCCTAAGGCGATTGTTTCCCGCCTCCGGGGCAAGGGTAAACCCTGTTTTCCGAACCCTTTTGATTTGCTCCGTCATTTCAGCATCCAGGCTGTCCACCCTGAGGGAGGGGAGGCTTATGCCCACGTGATCGGTGGAATGACGGTCCATGAGGGCGCGGAGAAGCGAACCGATGTGACTGTAATCACCGGAGCTGAGTGACAATAGCGATAGATCTTCATAACCGGTCAGGTTCAAAGTCGTCTCCGCAATGTTGATAATGGACTCCGGACTTCTTTCCCGCACGGGCCTGTAAATCATTCCGGCCTGGCAGAACCGGCAACCTCTCGTACAACCACGTGAAATTTCGATGGAAACACGGTCGTGAACCAGTTCCGTAAAGGGGACAACCAGGCATTCCGGGTATGGGGCCGTGTCAAGACGGGCCAAAGTGGCCTTATTAACCCATTTATAATCATCATGCTCTGGAACAATGGCTTCAATTCTCCCGTCCGGATCATACCGGGCCTGAAAAAAAGAGGGGACGTAGATACCCGGTATTTGATAAAGGCTAATAAGGATATCACGCTTTTGAACCCCACTGACCCTCTTCATTTTTCGGACGGTTCTGCATATCTCAAGCGAAGCAGTCTCTCCATCCCCGATGACCATGACATCAAAAAAATCCGCCACGGGTTCGGGATTGAAACACGCAGGTCCCCCTGCAATAATCAGCGGATATTCATTGCCTCTGTCCCGGGCAAGAAATGGGATGCCGCAAAGATCCAGTACATTAAGGATGTTTGTGTACGACAACTCATGCTGGAGGCTGAAGCCCATGAGATCAAACTCTCCCAGAGGCCGCCCAGATTCCCAGGAGGTCAGAGGGATGCCGTTGTTTCTGAGTGCGTCTTCCAGGTCCGGCCAGGGAGAAAAGGCTCTTTCAGCCGCAAGCCAGTCCTTCGTGTTCAACAGATGGTAAAGTATTTTGAGTCCCAAATGGCTCATACCCACTTCGGGAACGTCCGGAAATACCAGCGCAATGGATATTTCTGTTTTCGAAAGGTCTTTTTGAACACTGTTGATTTCACGGTCCAGGTAGCGACTGGGACGACCGAGTTTTGAAAACCAGTCTTGTTCACTTATTTTCATGTTGTTATTACTTTCGGCTTGTAAAGGCTGCTATTTCTAACATCCTTACTCATTTTCAATATCTGCTGCCGGCTGCGAGTGGCCGGGCCTGGAGCCTCTGGGCAGAATGATGACGATTTCGGCTCCGCCATCGGGGTAATTGCCCCCCGAAATCCTCCCTTGAAGCTGATCAATAATCCTTTTGACGGTGGCCAGTCCGAGACCGGAACCGCCACCCTTGGTGGTAAAAAAGGGTGTAAAAAGTTTGGGGAGGGCTTCCGAGTCAAACCCGTCCCCCGTATCACGCATAACGATGGCGACGTTCTTGTCTGCCGATTCCGGCGATTCAAGGACCCATTTGGTGGCGATATGGAGTGTCCCACCGCCGGGCATGGCATCGCAGGCATTGAGAAAAAGATTCCACAAAACCTGCTTTATCAGGTCCGGATCCGATTCAATAATAAGGGAATTGTTGAAATGCGTTTTAACATTGACGTTTTTATTCCAGTGCGGACCGTTTTTAAAGAGCGCCAGGGACTCCACGATGACACGGTCCAGATCGAAGGTTCTCCATTTTGTGTCTTTCGGCCGCGCGAACTGAAGAAAATCACTGATCAACTGGTTCAATCGGTCGATTTCCCGGGACATAATGGCCATCAACCGGTTTTCGGTACTGTCCCATACAAGACCTTCTTTCAGCACCTCGATGGAACCGCTGATGGACGCCATGGGGTTTCTGATTTCATGGGCAATGCCTGCAGCCATTTCTCCCATCAGCGCCAACCCTTCCACCTTTTTCATGTTTTCTTCAATCTGCTTTATTTCCGTTACATCCTGAAGAACAACAATTTTTCCGCCTTTTCCGCTCGACAAATAACGAAGGGGGGAAATGGAGAGTCGAAGATAAATCTTTGCGCCGTCCGGTTTCTGGTACGGAAAGTCCATAAAGGGGGGAACATTGACCGACGGACGTATTTCCTGGATGTTTCGGACGTTTTGCCGAAGAACCGGGAGGGCGGAGGCCAGCGAAAGCCCGGAGATTTGATGGGTATGGATACCCAGGATCTTTTCCGCTGTGGGATTGAAGAGTATTACACGCTCTTCATTGTCCAAAACAATCAGTCCTGAGGTAATGCTGTTGATAATGCTCTCGTGAAGGATCTCTAGTTTGTCAAGGTCCAGTCTGGTTTCTTTAAGTTCGGCCCGGCTCTTTTTTGTTTGTTCAGCCAGAAAACCGCTCAACAAACCAACCAGGTAGAATGCGGCCATGTTCACCAGTATGGTGTAAAACAAAAACGAACTGTCATAATTGGCCGAAGGGACGTTTACCCGACTGCCAAGGGGATGAATCAGCCCGTAATAATGAAGATCCAGCATCAATCCGTACAGGATGCTGCTTGCCGAGGCCAGTAGTATGCCACCTTTACGGGAAAATATAATACTTCCACTGATGATATTTAAGATGAAAAGGAAGGAAAAAATGCTGTCAATTCCACCGGTGGTGTATATGAAGAAGGTAATGAAAACAGTGTCGAAAAGCAGCTGAAAATAGGCCTGAAGCCGTATTCTCCCCAAATATTTGATGAGGAAAATATATACGATATTGGTGAAATACATAACCGCAAGGAGAGCATAAGGTGCACTTTGCGCATGGGCGATGTCAACGTGCGTTCCCCTGAAGCGGATGATAATGAGGGCTCCCAGAATAATAGAAACGAACAATACGCGCAAAAACATCAGGGTATGAAGGCGCTTTTGCAGTTCTAAATCCCTTTGGCCCGATTTTTTGTTGTTCATTTCCGCTTTATGAACCCATGGCCGCAGCCATACCAAAAATTGGCAGATACATGGCAACCACAAGCCCGCCGATGGTACCACCCAGAAAGACCATCAACAACGGCTCTAGCATGGATGTCAAGGCATCAACCGCCGCATCCACTTCATCATCGTAAAAGTCCGCAATTTTTTCCAGCATGGTTTCAAGAGCCCCCGTGGCCTCTCCAACACCGATCATCTGAACAACCATGTTCGGGAATATGTCATTTTCCGAAAGGGGTTCGGCGATGGGCTGTCCCTCCGCAATACTGGAACGAACGTCCAGGATGACCTCCTCGAGCACTACGTTTCCCGATGTCTTGGCCACAATTTCCATGGCCGAAATGATGGGTACACCGCTGGCAATCATGGTCCCCAGGGTCCTGGTGAAACTGGCCACTGCAACTTTCTTGAGCAGTGATCCAAATACGGGAAGTTTCAGCATCACCGTGTCCACTTTTTTCCGCCCTACCTTGGTACTTTTGAATTTCTTAAAAACAATAACCAGGACAATAACAGCGCCGATCATGTAATGCACATTCCCCTTGGTAAAGCGGCTGATATTGACCACAATCTGTGTGGGGAGCGGCAGTGCTGAGCCGAAGTCCGCAAACATGCTTTCAAAAACGGGGATTACAAAGATCATAATCACCGAAATCACCAAAATGGCAATGGCCACCACAATGGCGGGATACGTCATGGCGCTCTTAATGCGGGCCTTCAGTTTCTGCGCTTTTTCAATGTGGGTGGCCAGACGCTGCAAAATCGTATCCAGAATACCCCCCACTTCACCGGCCGCCACCAGATTCACGAAGAGGTTGTCAAAGACCTTGGGATGCTTTTGAAGTGATTCGGCCAGGCTGGCGCCGCCCTCCACATCTGAAACAACCTGCCTCAAAATGCCTTTAAAGGTTTTATTCTCCATCTGCTCTGCCAGAATGGTAAGGCCCTGAACAAGGGGAAGGCCCGCATCAATCATGGTGGAAAACTGCCGCGTGAAAATGACCAGGTCCTTGCTGGTAATTTTCGGTTGCAAGAACGACACGTTTGCGAAAAGATCTTTTGGCTTTTCTTTGATCTTCTTGATTTTGAGATTGCGACGTTTCAGCTGAAGCCTCGCTATCTTTTCATCAGCTGCTTCCAGTTCACCACGGATGGTCTTGCCTTTTTTTGTCTCACAAACCCATTTGTATTCCGGCATTATGATGCTCCCCGGCCAACCTCGCGATATTACAGCCTGCTGAAATTAAAAAGTAATCCTCAGACATTTCTATGTTCGGCAAACTTATAATTTAAATAAGCAGTTATCGAAAGATAGATAATTTGATCGTTCCTGTCAAGATCTCTGTTTTGTTCCTGATTGCTGATATTGTGCTTGACAAGAAGAGGAGAGACCATGTTATATGGATGGGCTGTCACACAGAGATGGATATTTTTCGATACTTTCTGATAGGGTCTTATCCGTATTGATTTTCAGAGTTTTGTTGATCAACCCATTTGCACGATACGCAGTTGGGAAAAATAATGAATAAAGGAGGTATTGGTTGTGAGTGAAATTTTAGCCCCCATGGGGGGTAAGGTCATTGAAGTGAAGGTGAAACCGGGTGATGCGGTCAGCGAGGGAGATGAGGTGGTTATCCTGGAAGCCATGAAGATGGAATTGCCGGTTGTGGCTGAAGCATCGGGTACGGTCAAAGAGGTAAACGCGAATAACGGAGACACGGTGGAAGCGGAAGGTGTTCTGATCACATTCGAATAACCCCCGTTCCTATTTGAAAACAGGGTCGTCTCAAATGAAATAACAAAAGGCCTCCAATTGAAATTGGAGGCCTTTTGTTATTATTGAATCTTCAAATATCTGTCTATCCCGCCGCTTTTTTCGCCTCAGCTCGCCTGACGAACGAAGAGATGATTTTCCCCGAAACAACCATCCCCAATAAAACGATCATCAAAACCACAAATACGCCGATATACCTCAAAATAAGGGTCCCGATAATCCATGTCCAGTTGTCTTTGACGATAAGAATGGTAGCCCCGTCTTTATCATCTTTTGAGATGGTGATGGAATGCCAGGGGCGAGCCCCATCATCTTCGATATAGGTAGAATCTTTCCAGTTTCGAAACTTGATGTCCGGAACGTCCTTCAGTTGCTCCTTGTAAAATAAAACCACCTCATCGTGAGAAAGAGGCGTTTTCATCTCCAGACGGGCATCGGTTCTCAAATTTTCTTTTCCCTGGTTTACTACGGGAGCACCCAGAAAGTCTTCCGCATTTGAAATCGCGGGAAACAACAATAAAATCAGAAACAAGAGTGCTGTTTTTTTCATTTGCTTACCCTTTGTTATTTAGGTTTTTTGGCATCATCTCATGATTGTGCCGCATGGTTTTACCCGGGTCAAAGGTTAGTCAAACATGGCGATGAACATGCCGGCTGCCGCGGCGGAACCGATGACGCCCGCAAGGTTAGGCCCCACAGCGTGCATTAGCAAATGATTCGTCCGGTCATATTTGAGCCCTTCCATTTGCGAAACCCTTGCCGCCATGGGTACCGCGGAAACACCGGCGGAACCGATGAGGGGATTAATCTTCTCCTTCAGGAAAAGATTCATGATTTTGACGGTGAGAAGGCCGCCGATGGTGCAAACGGCAAAATCCACCAACCCCAGGCTAAATATGAAAAGTGGCTTCCAGCTCAAGAATGTATCCGCATGCATGGTGGCACCCACCGAAATGCCCAAGAATATGGTGACGATGTTCATCAGGGATTCTTTGGCTGTTCCGACTAACCGTTCAACCACGCCGCTTTCTTTCATGAGGTTCCCGAGCATGAACATGCCCATGAGAGGAATCACCGAGGGCACCAGAAGCGCAATGATGCCTGATGTGACGAGGGGAAATAGAATTTTTTCCTGATGCGAAACAGGCCTCAACTGACGCATTCGGATTTTTCTTTCTTTCATATTCGTCATCATTTTCATGATCGGCGGTTGAATCAGGGGCACCATGGCCATGTATGAGTAAGCGGCCAGCGCATTGGGGCCGAGCAATTGAGGCGCCAGATGCTGTGTTAAATAGATGGTGGTGGGGCCGTCGGCGCCGCCAATGATACTCACAGAGGCGGCCTCCTTCAGGGTAAAGCCCACCAGCACCGTACCGGTAAAGGTAATGAAGACACCAATCTGCGCGCCAGCGCCGATGAGGAGGGTCTTGGGATTGGCAATGAGCGGTCCAAAGTCGGTCATTGCACCCAACCCCAGAAAGATAATGCAGGGAATGACCTCCCATTCGAGTCCGTAATGGTAAAATAACTGAAGGAGTTGCGGATGGCCATGTGAATAGCCCATCAGCGGGACAAGGGGAAAGTTAACAATAAAAATTCCGAAACCGATGGGGAGCAAGAGAAGGGGCTCATATTTTTTGGCAATGGCCAGATATATGAACGTACATCCCACAACCCACATGATGACGATATTCCACTGAAAATTGTAAATTCCGGTTGTGTGGAGGGTCCCATTCAACATGTCGAGTATTTCATTGGCGGTCATGACAAAATCCCTCTAAAGTCCTGTTTATTTGCCTATTCGTTTTTCCAGACGGGTTTTCGTTTTTCCATGAAAGCGTTCAACCCTTCCTGAGCATCCGCCGTGGGCATGAGTTCGTCCAGGTAGATATCTTCAATGACCTTGAGTGAAGGTTCAAAATCATCCATCAGGCCGGCCATAATGGCCTTCTTTGTTTTTCTCAACACCTCTGCGCTCAGTTTGAGATAGGGTTTGCAGAAATCCGCTGTGGCTGAACTTAAATCGTCTTTGGTGACAATCTTGTTGATCAACCCCATAACCAGTGCCTCTTCAGCCGAAATAATTCTTCCCGACATGATCAAATCCATGGCAGCTTTTCGGCCGATGATGCGGGGCATGATCTGTGCCGCAATGGGTGGAAACACGCCCACCTGTACTTCCGGCTGGCCATATTTGGCATCTTCCGAGGAAATGACCAGGTCGCAGAAAACGGCCACTTCGCACCCGCCCCCCAGGCATGATCCGTATACGGAAGCCATGGTTGGAATGCCTAAGGTATCCATCAGTCGGAACATGCGATGAAAGGCGCCGATCATTTTCGGTGCCATATCGCCCATGTGTTCTCCCACATCCACGCCGGCTGAGAAACATTTGCCCACTGCGTCAAAAAGCACCAGCTTCAGATCTTTTTCGCCCTGCCATGATGCAAGCACTTCATTGATCTCTTCCATCATGGCGATGTTCAAAACATTCACCGGTGGCCTGTTTAGCGTGATGGTTCCCAAACCATTTTCAAACTTAACTTCAATGTGACCGTATGCCATAATATGTGCTCCTTAATCAATAAAAAAACGGCAGGCAGGCCTAAATCATGGACCTGCCTGCCGTTGATGTTTCGTGCTGCTACGGGGGAACTATTCTTTGGGCGTCCCCATCGCGTTGGCAAACATATCCATATCCCAGGTGCTGCATTCGGCGATATCCTGACGGAATTTCAGGAAGTTGATGGTATCCTGACCCGTGATCCGTTTGGTATTGAAAGCACCGAAACCTAAGAAAGCTTCTCCACCCATATTGGCTGCCAGCCAATGACGGTTGTAGTTCTTGGAGTAATCCCAGAAGAATTTCTTCTTGGCGCGGATACTGTCAATGGATTTGATCAGGCAACCGGGAAACAGGTTGGAAAATGTCCAGATGATTTTATCCACTTCTTTATCCAGCAGTTCAAAATCTGCATTGGGCTGATGCTCTTTAACGAAAGCCCGGGCTTCCTTGCCCTCGGAACCGCTCTTGTATTCACCGTAGACCACTTCGCCGTTGTCCACATATTTATCGGTAATGATCATGGGGTTTCTCACCCATTCGCCATCCACCTTCAGGACCGGAACGACCTTGCTGATGAGGGTTTTGGCTTTCATTTTGTAAGCGGACCACATCTCGCAGGAGACACAGTTCCACATGGCGTCTTCAATTCCCAGATACCATGGCAAGAAGTCCGAGGAACCACCATCGGGGGCGGAGCCGTGTTTGGGTCCGGCCTGGCCGAAAATGGCCAGATCCGAAGAAATGGCCAGATCACAGGCCATGCCGATTTCCTGACCGCCGGCCACCCGCATGCCGTTAACTCTTGAGATAACCGGTTTTTTACAGGCCAGAATGGCATCCACCATGTGGTTGAAGAGCTCCATGTACTGTCCGTATTCGTCACAGCGCAGGCTGTAGAACTCGCTGTATTCTTTCGTATTCCCACCCGTACAAAAGGAGTAGGGACCCGTACCGGTGAACACCACCGCAACGACGCTACGATCTAAAGATGCGTTCTCAAAACCGGCGATGACCCCTTTGACCATCTCTGTGGTATAGGAGTTGTACTGTTTGGGGTTGTTCAATCGAATCCAGGACACAAAAAGTCCATCCACCACATTCCCTTTGGGATCTGTGAGAGGGCGTTTTTCGTAAACCACACAAGGTGCTTCCGTTCCCCAGTGAACGTCCGTATGAAGCGCGTGATCTTTCTTTTCATTGTCTCTCGGCATCCATTCTAAGGCCATAATTATTTCTCCTTTACTTCCTTGATTTCCGAACCAGTTTCAAAACGCCCCCTTTTGCCCGATCTCTGCGTCAGTAAAAAATTTTAATCCTCGAAATATTCAATATATTCCTGCGGTTAAAATTTTCGTCTTCCTTGATCTCGAACAAAATTTAACATTTTGAAATTGGCTCTCTATTTTGGTTTTTTCTTTATTATTTTCAGTCAAAAAAAGAACGTTAAAAGTCAGGGGTCAATACAATACGCCTCATGGGCGGTGTCTTGTGGGCCTCGGCAAATGTCTCGGCAATGGAGCTCATGGGACGAATTTCAACAAACTCTTCCATGTTCACTTTGCCGCTCAGAACCATATCCAGGACAATGGGATAATACTCGGGGAGGCATCCCCAGGTACCGATAATCTCGGCATCAAACGCCATCAATCGACCGATGGCATACTCGGTCTTGGCCATGCCGAACCCCACCACCACCAGCTTCCCGGTGAATCCCAGCAGACTCAAGGCAATTTCCTGACCACCTTTTGCCCCGGTCACTTCAAAAATCTTCCACCCGAAATTGGGAAGACCGTTTCCTTTACATATCCCCTTAAATTCCTTGGACACGCTCCTGGCATCCTTATCACTGGAGTTGATGACGAAATCGGCGCCGAAGTTCAGGGCCCGGTCCAGTTTTTCCTGATTCCGCGCGATCCCCACAACGGTTTTCGCGCCCAATGCCTTGGCAACCTGTCCCATATACTGACCCACACCGCCGGTAATACCGACCACAATAACATTGTCTCCAGGCTGCAAATCGGCCCGCTTGGCTGCTTGATAAGGTGTGGTGGCAGCATCAGCGACAACGGCCAGATGGGAAAGGGGCGTATCTCCCCTGTTTTCCACTTCGCAAAGATCAATGCTCGGCACAGGGATATGGCTTGAAAAACCACCATAGGGACCGATGCTGTTGCCCGGCATTTTCTGGTCGAGGCACCGGTTCCCCCGGCCGGTTTTGCAGAGGATGCACTTCCGGCAGGGCATCACCGCGGGAATAATCACTTCTTTACCCAGCCATTTTTCGTCTCCATCAACAACGGTACCGGAAATTTCGTGACCCAGTGTCAGCGGGGGTTTTGAAACCGTCGGCACGCCATCATAAAAGTATCCAAGGTCCGTGTGACAAACACCGCAACCGGCCACTTCCACCAACACTTCTCCAGCTTCAAGGGCGGGCACGGGTATTTCGGTTTTTTCCAGTTTGCCCGGGGTTACCTCCCCGGTTTCCCGGTCGCGTTTTGTGGGCTGAACCATCTGCCAGGTTTGAATTTTATCAGGTATTGCCATTATTATCCTCCTTACTGATTATTATTGTGTGGTTGAACTACTGATAAACCACTAGATCATTCCGTAACCCCCATCAACGCAGAGCAACTGGCCCGTGATATAATTGCTGTCGTCTGACGCCAGAAATGCGAAAGCCGGGGAAATGTCTTTGGGCTCGGCAAAGCGCTTTAAAAGAATTCGGTTCATATAGATTTCTTTCAGTTTTTCATCTGAACGAATCTTTTCCGTCATATCGGTGGCCACAATGCCCAGGGATATGACATTGCAGCAGACGTTATACCGGGCAAGTTCCCGCGCAATGGACTTGGTCAGACTTAAAAGACCGCCCTTCGCCGCACTGTAATTCACCTGCCCCACCGTCCCCACAAGACCCGCCACGGACGTGACGTTAATGATTTTTCCGCTTTTCTGTTCTTTCATCCGGATACCGGCTGCCTGTGCACAGAGAAAAGCACCTTTCAAGTGAATATCCACCACCTGATCCCACTGGTCCTCGGTCATTTTGAGCATCATGGAAGCCCTGGTAAACCCTGCATTGTTTACGAGGATATCCAGTCGGCCAAATTTATCAACAGCAGAAGAAACCAGATTCTCCGCCTCTGATTTTTGGGCCACATCCGCCTTTACGGCGATGGCGTCGCTTCCCAAGTCCTGTATGGCCTGGACCGCTTCGTCGGCCGCCTTCTGGTTGGACGTATAGTTAATAACAACCTTTGCCCCTTCTTCGGCAAAACCAAGCGCAACCGCCCTTCCCACACCCCGGCTGCTACCGGTCACCAATGCAATCTTGTCTTTAAGTTTCATTTTTATTCCTCTTTCCCAAAAATTATGCCCCATTTATTTGGGATCCATCTCTGCTATGGAGCTATATTGTAGCCACATTATAATTACGCAACGAATGTAGTGAAAATCGATTTTCGTGTCAAGAAAAATCGAAAATACACCGATTTCATTTAATTATGCCCCACCTCCGTCGAAATTTCAGAATGTCAAGTTTTTTTTCGCAATTTCGGCCTTGATCCATGGCAAAAATTTTTGTATTTTAATAAATTACGTTCCACATAAGATTTTCCCCTTCATCAAAAGAGATTGAATATGAAAAAAAGAATTCTGAAGATGCTGATCTGTCCGGCATGCCTGCCGGAAGAACAAGATTTGAATCCACACATCAAAGAGGAAGAAGAACGCGATATTGTTGAAGGCGTTCTGTCTTGTAATCACTGCGGCAGAGAATATCCCATTCAAAGCGGCATCGCTTTTCTGGATCCCAATTCACCCCACAAAGCACGAAATACACCTTCAAAGTATGAAGAAGCACCGGCGCTGGCATCTTACCTGTGGAGCCATTACGG
>JAERTK010000277.1 GCA_016844935.1 Desulfobacteraceae bacterium
GCTTTCCGAGCTTTGCGAATGAAATATTATGTAAAGTTGTTAGGGCTCACGACTTTGAAAAGAAACGAGATTCTCTGGCAACTTTACATAAGTAAAAACTTTACATAATTCCCTTTATGGAAAGCTTTCCATAAGGGGAAGACCAGCATCGCCATGTATCTGGCGGCCCGGATCGCTCGCCCCGTTATCCTGATCCACGGTGATGATGAATTCGGGACTTCCGACCTCATCGGAGGACAATATGGTTATCAACGAAAAAAGATGGTGGATAACTTTGTCCACTCCGTTCTCAAATCCGAGGAGAAAGTCTCGCCCGAATGGGTGGATAACCGGATAACCGTGGCATGCAAGCATGGGTTTACCCTTATCTACGACGAGTTCACCCGTTCCAGGCCGGAAGCCAATAATGTTCTCCTTCCCATCCTGGAAGAAAAAATCCTCGATCTTCCCGCTGCCCGGGGAGACAACGGTTATCTCCGCGTTTCACCGCAGTTCAGAGCGATCTTTACCAGCAACCCGGAGGAATACGCCGGTGTACACAAGGCCCAGGATGCCCTCAAAGACCGCATGATCAGCATCAAGCTTAACCACTACGATAGAAATACGGAAATTTCCATTGCGGAAGCAAAGTCAGGTCTTTCAAAAAATCAAACCGCTAAAGTGGTGGATATCGTACAAATCCTCCGGAAGAATAAAGAAAACGGATTTCAACCCAGTATCCGGGCAAGCATCATGATCGCCAAAGTCTTAAAGGCAGGCAACGCTATTGCCAAGATGGATAACGGCGATTTTGTGGATACCTGTATGGATGTCCTTGATTTCGATACTAACGGGTTCAAAAAACAGCCTGAAGGCGTGGTCCGGCAGGCGATCGCGGATGCCATTAAGCAGGTTTGTTAGTGGTTTTCAAAATTTTCCGGTTGACGGTCACCCAAAAAGGCTTCCATTCAATCTTGAAAACCAGTGGTTAAGACAGGAGCGGCAATGGGCAAGGAAGGGAAATATGTTTACTGCATCATTGAGAGCGACGAGGGCCGGAATTTCGGCCCCATCGGCATGGGAAAGCGTGGTGATATCGTCTCAACCATCGGGTTTCAAGATATCAGCGCAGTCATCAGCAACTCGCCCATGACCCAATATGTCATCAACCGCGAGAATATGACCACCCATGAAAAAGTCATTGAAGAAGTCATGACGGATTACACGGTGCTGCCCGTGAGATTTTGTACCATCGCGGCCGGTGCGGAAGAAATACGGAACCTCCTCAGAAGGCGATATTCCGAATTTAAAGGTCTCCTGAGGGATATGGACAACAAGGTGGAGATGGGTTTGAAATGCATATGGAAGGACATGGGAACGATCTTCAATGAAATCGCCGAACAAAACCAGGAAATCAAAAAGTTAAAGAAAAAGGCTGAGGGGCCATCCGGAAAAGAAAACCACACCCTCAAGATCAACCTGGGGAAAGCCGTCAAAAAAGCGCTTGAAAACAAAAAAGAAGCGGAAGCCCGGCGGGTTATGAGCCTGTTCAGGCGGTCCGTCATTGACGTCAAAACAAATGAAGTTTTCGGTGACAACATGTTCCTAAACGGCGCCTTTCTCATTGACCGAACACGGGAAAAGGAATTCGACTTCCTGGTAGAAGACCTGGTAAATGAATATGAAGACCGGACCACATTCAAGTATGTGGGCCCTGCCCCGCCGTTTAACTTTGTGAATATCGTGGTTAAATGGTAGGAGGCAGAGGTCAGAGGTCAGAGGTCAGAGGTCAGTGGTCGGCAAGGTAAGGAGATATGGACACGAACAGACAGAGCGATAAAACTAAACCCCTGACGCTGAAGGTTGCCGAGGCCGGCTCCAAGGACGTGGGCAGGGGCATTGTCCGATTTGATCCCGCGGATTTCAAAAAAATCGGGGTCGGCGTGGGCGATGTGGTCTCCATAAAGGGAAAACGGGAAACCGTGGCAAAGGTACTCCCCGCCTATATGGAGGACCGGGGCAAAAACCTGATCCGGCTCGACGGCATCACCCGCGACAATGCCAAGGCCGGTATCGATGAAAAGATCGTTGTTGAAAAGGTGACCTTCCATCCGGCCCAGAGCATTGTGGTCGCCCCTTTGACCGACATGCGCTCCCATGACGCCCGATACATCGGGAGTCTTCTGGAAGGCCTGCCGCTCGTGGAAGGCGATACGGTGCGGGCAAGTCTTTTCGGCGCCAGGACCCAGGACTTCAATGTGGTTTCCACCAGGCCGCCGGGGGTGGTCATGATCCATCCCAAAACCCTTATGAAAATCCAGGAAAAGGGGGAACCCGGGCAAACTAAATCGCGGGTCGCCTATGAAGATATCGGAGGCCTGGGAAAAGAGATCAGGCGTATCCGTGAAATGATCGAACTTCCCCTGAAATATCCCCAGATTTTTGAAAGGCTGGGCATCGATCCTCCCAAGGGAGTGCTTCTTCACGGGCCTCCGGGATGCGGAAAGACCCTCATTGCCAGGGCTGTGGCCAATGAAACCGACGCGAATTTCGCGCAGCTCAGCGGCCCTGAAATCATGAATAAATTCTACGGCCAGAGCGAGGCCAACGTCAGAAAAATATTTGAACAGGCCACGGCCCAGGCGCCCAGCATCATATTTTTAGATGAAATCGACGCCATCGCCCCCAAACGAGAGGAGATGGGCGGGGAAAAACAGGTTGAGAAACGCGTGGTGGCACAACTGCTCGCCCTCATGGACGGACTTTCCTCAAGGGGGCAGGTGATTGTCATCGGCGCCACCAATATCCCCAATGCCCTTGATCCGGCACTCCGAAGACCGGGACGCTTCGACCGGGAAATCCAGATCAGCATTCCGGATAAAAATGGCCGGCTTCAGATTCTTGAAATACACACCCGGGGCATGCCCCTGGCCGAAGATGTGGATCTTGTCCGCATCTCGGAAATCACCCACGGGTTTGTGGGGGCTGACCTGGAGGCCCTTGCCCGTGAAGCGGCCATGACCACCCTTCGAAAGATCTTTCCCAATATCGATTTTGAACTCGATGAAATCCCCTATGAAGACCTCATGAAGCTGGAGGTTACCATGGAAGATTTCACGGAGGCCCTCAAAGAGGTGGAACCTTCCGCCATCAGGGAAGTGTTCACCGAAATTCCCGACGTGAAATGGGATGATGTGGGAGGTCTCGCTGAAGTCAAGCGCATCCTCATGGAAACCATTGAATGGCCCATGAAATACGGAAAACTGTTTGAGCAAGCCGGGACCAGTCCGTCCAAAGGAATATTGCTTTACGGTCCTCCCGGCACGGGAAAAACCCTCCTGGCCAAGGCGGTCGCATCGGAATCGGAGGTAAACTTCATCTCGGTGAAAGGTCCTGAAATCCTGTCCAAGTGGGTCGGCGAAAGCGAAAAAGGGATCAGGGAAGTGTTTAAAAAGGCCAAGCAGGCATCCCCCTGCATCATTTTTTTCGACGAAATAGACAGCGTGGCGCCAAAACGCGGTTCTGAAGCCGCATCCCATGTGGTGGATCGGGTCATCAGCCAGTTTTTGACAGAGCTGGACGGCATTGAAGAGCTGAAAGGGATTGTTGTTCTGGCAGCCACCAACCGCCTTGACATCATAGACCAGGCGTTGCTCAGGTCCGGCAGATTTGATTTTCATTTAGAGCTCCCCGCCCCTGACGAAGATGCAAGACAGGAAATATTCCGGGTCCATACCAGAGAAAAACCCCTCGCCCCGGACGTTGATCTCAAATCCCTGGCTGCGGCCACGGAGGGTCTGGTTGGATCCGACATAGAATCAATTTGCAAAAAAGCCGCCATGGCAGCCATACGGAAGTTCATTGAAAGCGGGAATGAAAACTACGCTGATTTCAAAATTTCAAACCAGCACTTTAAGAAGTCCCTGACACCGACAACTGATCACTGACCAGTTTGGAGAAAAAATGACGACAAACGGAAGATTCATATACGGGTTTATACGTGCCGAGAAAGGCCGGAACTTGAACCTTATGGGGATTGACCATCAAGAAGTATTTCTGTTTCCATACCGGGGTATTGCGGCGGTGGCGGGCAACATTGTGTTTAAACAGTTCAACACCCTCCCAAGGGAAACGCTTCTCCAGAATCTGGCTACCTATCAGGCCGTCATTGAAAGGCTCATGAAAAATCGTCACATCATCCCCGTCAAATATGGGACGATTGTCAGCAAACATGATCTCAAAAACCTTCTTGAAACCGCCTGCGATCCCATCGAAAAACATCTCAAGGAAATGGAAGGTAAAATCGAGCTGAACGTGGCCGCCGTCTGGAGCGATTTTGAATCAATTTTAAAAGAAATAGGGGAAGAAGAAGCCGTCAGGAAATTAAAGGAAGCTGCCGCCTCAAAACCGGATGATAAGGTTTTTGAGGTCAAATTATCCATTGGCAAACTGGTAAAAGCATCTCTCGACAAAAGAAAGAAAGAATGCGCTTCTCTGATCGAGGACACCTTGAAAAAAGACACCGAAGACCACATTGCTCACGCCATCATGGATGATGCCATGATCGTGAACGGGGCGTTCCTGATCAGCCGGGACAAACAGGAAGCCTTGGAAACAAAGGTGGAGGAACTGGACCGCTACTACCAGGACAAAATCAATTTCAGGATTGTAGGACCCCTTCCGCCCTACAGCTTTCGCACACTGGAGATCACAAAAGTGGATTTTGGAGAAATTAACCACGCCAAAGAGATCATGGGCCTGGGAGAGAAATCCACCGCTGCTGAAATCAAAGAAGTTTACTGGGATCTCAGTAAGAAATTTCATCCTGACAAATTTCCGGACGACTTTGAAGCTCAAAAGAGATTCGAAAACATAACAAAAGCCTATCAAAAGCTTGCGGACTATTGCCGGAATGATTCCTGTTCTTTTAAAGAGGCGGATGTCAGAAATTGGATCAGCACCAAAGCCGTGGAGCAAGCAGCCGCCATGTAGGCAACGACAAAATGTTCACGGAACGCAATCGTCTGAAAAGGAGCACAACGGATAAATGACAGAAAAGGAAGGCAACTATTTATATTGCATTATCGAAGCAGATCAAGAACGTCATTTCTCTTCAAAAGGGGTGGGCGACGGGGAAGATCCTGTTTTCAGCATCTGCTACAAAGATATCGGGGCCGTTATCAGTCCTTCGCCCGATATTAAGTATTCCGTAAACAGAAAAAATACCATGGCCCATCAGAAAGTAATGGAAGAAACCATGGCAGATTACCCCATGCTGCCCGTAAGGTTCGGGACCATCGGCGGAAGCCATGAAATGATCAAGGAAAAGGTATTGAAAGCCCGCTATGGTGAATTAAAAGAGCTCCTGACTTATGTGGAAGACAAGGTGGAGCTGGGTCTCAAAGCCCTGTGGACAGACAAGGAAACCCTGTTCACCGAAATTGTAGGCGAAAACAAGGAAATCAGGGGGTTAAGAGATCGACTAAAATCAAAAAGGGGCGGCACACAGCGAGACCAGGTCAAGTTGGGCGAAATGGTAAAAAGCGCCCTTGAAGCGAAAAATGCAAGGGAAGAAAAAGCCATTCTGGATTGTTTTAAAGCATTGTGGACCGATCATAAAACAAATCGTACCATGGGCGACCAGATGATTACCAACAGCGCTTTTTTGGTCAAAAAAGAGAATGAAAAAGGCTTTGATCAGCAGATCAATAAATTAAACGAAACATATGGCGGCAGGACAAGATTAAAGTATGTGGGCCCCGTCCCCCCCTGTAATTTCATCGAAATTGTGGTGAGATGGTGAAACGATAATGTTCGGCGATCACCCGACTTTCAAGGATCAATTGCCATGGCCCTAATTGTAGACGACATCCTGTTTTTTCCTCTTAAATTTACCGTGTGGCTGGGCAATAAGCTCAGGGAATCGGCCTATGAGGATATGACGGATGAATCCAAAGTACACGAAGAACTCCTTCAGCTCCAGATGCGTTACGAGTTAGAGGAGATAGACGATGAGACCTATGAAAAAAATGAGACACAATTGATGGAACGGTTGGAAGCCATCAGAGAGATGAAGGAGGAGGAGTAAACATGTCTGATGAACAAAGAAGACGGGGTGCCTTTCGATGCTCCAGATGCGGCGAAGTCACCTCAGGTGGTTTGAAGAGCTGCCCCCAGTGTGGACAAAGGCTCACCCTGGAATGCCCTGATTGTGGAGAGACGTGGCGCCATATTCACGGATACAAATTCTGCCCCGGTTGCGGAAAACGGGTGACGGGGCAGGCGAATTGATTTTTAGATTTTTCAATTCGCATAACAACAATAAAGGAGGGACTCAAAAATGGCTCTAGGTATGGCACAAATCATCAAGAAAGCACGGTCGGAATTGAACAACCTCACGGGGTTGGAAATCTCCTCCACCGTCTCAGCGGAAAAGGAAGAAGACAGCTGGATGGTAACCATGGAAGTGATCGAAAAGCACTCCATCCCGGATGGTATGGACATCCTCGCGATCTACGATACGAGAATGGACAATGAGGGCAACATGCTTGAATTCAAAAGGGTCAGGATGCGCAAGCGGATTGACACGGAAGATGGTGAAGCATAGGGCTGTTCGGACAAACGGATTTGGGGAAATTGAGCGCAAATTTGCGTGTATCTGGGGGGCATCCGAATGACCCTGCTCAAGTGTTTCAGCCAGGTGGACGAACAGGGTAGAATATCCCTTGGCCGGAATTTTATGATCCAGATGGGACTCGAATCCCAAAGTCGGGTTGGCCTGAAAGTGGTCCGTATCACCGGAAGCATGCGCGAACCTTACTTAATTGTTTACAGACCCGATAATACTCCCCGGTTTACGCGCTTGCAAATGGTTGTATTAGATGCTTTCACCCGACTCGGTGAGCAGGACAACATTTATCTGGATGACCGGGTGATGGCCATATCGGGATTCGAACCGGGCCTTTCTGTGGAATTCAAGCTCTCCGGACCCTCAAGCGACCCGTGGCTGGCCATCCGAAACAAAGGCCCTGCAAAATTAACCACCCTTCAGGAAAAAATGGGTTTGAGACAAAAAAAGAAATGGAAGACCATGCCTTTGGAATATTAGGAAGACGGGTTAAAGGACTGATAAGGAGCTGAGATGAAATACACAACCGGCAGAGGGTCAAGGTGCAAGCACTCCACCTCCATGGAATGGGACGAGGTGGAAAAGAAACAGCGTAAAACCAGACTTAAATACTCCACCGGCAGGAATTCCCGGATCCGGCGCATCTGTGGTGCGATGCCGGCCGTTCAATCAGACGAACAGAAGAAATAAGAACGATCGGAGGCAACAATGATCGGAGGAAGCGAAAGAAAAGCTCTGGAAGTGGTCTATAATGAAGGCGAGGAGACCACGAGCCATATGGTGAGCCGCAAGCTGGGCATGGATACCGGGTACGCAAGGCTTCTGTGCATGAACCTGGCCCAAAAAGATTTGATTGATTTGAAAAGCACCGGCAAATTCAGGATCACCTACAAGGGCAAACGGGCCTTGGGAATAGCAGGCCGGGCGGAAGCACCAACTGCAGATTCCAGCCGGGCTGCAGATTCCAGCCGGGCGGAATTCAGAAAATTGAAACAGGAAAACCTGGGGTGGGATGTCCTGTCAAACGTCAGGAGCAGACACAACAGGGGACCGGGATTTCATAAACCCGGGCAGGAAAAGAGTATTTGGTCCACATCAAAAGTCGGTCGTTCAGGCAGATACCATGCCATGGGAAGAGGCAGCGCCCCCGTGGGAAAATTGCTGCGGCAAACAACATATCCCTGTGGATTTTGTCACGGCAAGGGCGAAAAGCCCAAGGGAACAAAATGCCACGTGTGCAAGGGATCCGGGAAGGTATCGATCCCCTCCCCCGCGGTGGTGTGTGCCTATTGCAGGGGTACCGGTCAGGCCAAACCAAGAAGCAACATCACCTGCACGGCCTGTGGGGGAAAAGGTTTTGCGAGCGTGTGGGAACCCGTAACAGGTTGTTCCCGCTGCCATGGAATGGGAACGGAACCCAATGACAAACTCCCCTGTCTTTTGTGTAAGGGAAAGGGCGTCATATCCGGAAAAATGCCTGCAAAAGACCCTGCTTCATCGGCGGAAGCGCGCAATCGCCGGAAAAAATTTCAAATGGAACAACAGGAGAAAAACCCGTCCCTGGCGGCAAAACGCCAACGAAATCCCATGGCCAGTGAAATAGAGGTGCTGAAGGTCTATAACGAGGCAATGCGAACCGGAAAGGCCCTCAATGTGGGCAGTTATACAAAGATGTCTCCTGCTTACCTGGGAATGATGGTTCAGTCCCTGGCGGAAAATGGATTCCTGGCGGCGGTTGCCCCGAGGCGCTATGAGATTACCGGGAAAGGGGTTGAATTTCTGGAGGGGAAAAGATCATTTTAAAACAGTTCAACATATTGCTCTGAAGTGTGGGTAAGATTTCAAGGAAAATACCAATGGCCCGTGATATGAAAGACTTGATTGTCGACATATTTGTAAAAGAGGACAGGATGCGCGTGGTTGCGGAGCTGCCCATTGTGCAGGAAGACAATATCGCGATCAATTTGGTGTTGGATACGTTGAGCATATCTGCTTTGGGTAGAAGGTTGAGCTATTATAGAGATATTGAACTTCCTCGCCCCTGCAAGACTGTCATTGGAAAAATGTACAGCCGTGGGATTCTGGAAATTGCCTTGTGCTGAAGGCGCACCCAAAAAGTGGAAAATCGCTGCTGAATTGAACCTGCGAATTGATTTTTCCGTCCATATGCCGGTGATCCGGCTGAAGGAGTACAACGATGGCAATGGAACCATCTCGTGATAACGGTAATGGCGGCGGACTGGCCGACGTCATCGACAGAATCCTGGACAAGGGCCTGGTGATCAACGCGGACATCGCCGTGTCTGTTGCCGGCGTTGAACTGCTCGGCGTCAAAATCAGGGCAGCCCTGGCCTCCTTTGAGACGGCTGCCAAATACGGCCTTGAATTCCCCTCCGGGACCAACCTTGAAACGCCCGCATGGAACGAAGCCGTCGTGGCCAAGGAAGGTTGTCCCCAATGCGACAAAAGGGTTCCGGTAGAAGATCTTATCAGTACGGGATGCCCCTGGTGCGGTTGGGTCAGCGCCAAGGCAAGGGCGCAGGAAGTAACCACTACCCCCTGAACACTGAAACACTGTAAATAATGATCCTTGGAACCGTTTTCAAGAGAGTCGTAGATGAAGCAAAAAACGAGGCGGAAAGAAAAGCAAAAAACGCCTATTGGGTGACGTGTCCTGAATGCGGCCGACAGGTTGTAAAAAAGGAATTGGCAAGTAAAGGCTGTTACATCTGCGGCTATCAAGAAAATGGAAATGTTTCAGACCGGGGACGTCCCCGAAAGCCCTATCAAACCCACTGCCCCGAATGCGGCGTCAAAGTCATAACCCAGCAGTTACATGAAGAAGGATGCTATATCTGCGGGTGGAGAAGGACAGGGGGCAGTGCCTAGGAGTCACCGAACACTAAACCATGCCAATCGATATCGATGAAAAAAATCTCAAACACGGGGTCCTGGGGCTGGTTGTGGCCCTGGTGGAGATCATCAAGGACGCGCTCAGGCTTCAGGCCCTGAAACGAATGGAAGGCGGAAGTCTGACAGAGGAGGAAACGAATCGGTTGGGAGAGGCTCTCATGGATCTCGACACGGCCATCGAGGAGATGAAAATGGAGCAGGGGATCTCCGAATCGGTCAAGTCGGTCAGGGACGGTCTGGATAATATTGTTGATGAGCTGCTGGATAAGATGATTAATCCGGAAAGGTGGAAGGAAGAAAGTGGACAGTGATGAATGAGCATCAAAATGAAAAAAATAATTGAGAAAATGGTGCGGCAGGAGATAAGGGGTATCCTTGCTGAGAATGAGGCCGCAATAGAGGAGATGGTGAAGAGGTCGCTTCTTCCTGAGTTGAAAGCTGCTGTTCGCGAATCGGTCTACAAGGCCATGGAAGATTTGACAGAAAAGCCTCCGGTCTCAGACCCAAGATCTCCGCCATCGGACCTTGAACCTCCGACGTCAAAGCCCGGGCCCTCAGAATCCGAGCCGCCGCAATCCGCAATCCGCAATCCGCAATCCGCAATGGGAAGATATCTCTACTGCATTGCCGACACAGGTGACACCGCAAGTTTCGGCAACATCGGTATTGAAGAAAATGAGGTCTATTCAATACCATATAAAACTGTCTGCGCCGTAGTCCACAACTGCCTTGCCAGGCCATATGAGTCAGAAGATAAGGAAATTGTTAAGGGGTGGGTCCTGTCGCATCAAGGAGTGGTGGATGCGGCCTGGGAGAGATTCGGTACGGTAATCCCCATGGGATTTGACACCATCGTCCAGGGAAATGCGTCCGTTGACCCGGAAGAGAATATGAAGAAATGGTTGAAGGACGATTATGACAACCTCAAAGCAAAAATAGAAAAGGTCAGAGACAGGGCAGAATATGGTGTGCAGCTCTTCTGGGACAGAAAAACCATCGCGGAAAGAATCAGCGGTGAGAGCTCTGAAATTAAGGCCTTGAACGAAGAAATAAAGTCCAAACCAAAAGGCATCGCCTATATGTACAGACAGAAATTGGAGGCGCTGTTAAGAAAAGAGATCGAGGACCGGGCAGATGGATACTTCAAGGAATTCTATGGGAAAATAACACTTTATACGGATGATGTTCGTGTGGAAAAGACGAAAAAGACAGGGGAGGAAGAGAAACAGATGCTTTTGAATTTATCCTGTCTGCTCCCAAAGGAAGGAAGTAAAGGGTTAGGAGAAGAATTGGAAAAGATCGACGCCCTTGAAGGGTTTTCCGTCAGATATACCGGGCCATGGCCGCCGTACTCCTTTGTTTGAAAGTAGTCCAAAGTCCAATGACACCCCACTGACAGTTGAATAACAATCAATGGCGGCCGAAGGCCGAATGACGAACACAATGGAACCCCAACGAAACACAAACGCGACTCTCATAGACCTTCTTGACCGGGTCCTGGACAAGGGCCTTGTCATTCATGCCGACGTGATCGTGTCGGTTGCGGGTATCCCCCTGATTGGCGTCAACCTGAGAGCGGCCTTGGCCGGCATGGAGACCATGCTCAAATATGGGATCATGCAGGCGTGGGATGAACGTATCCGATCCTGGGAAACGGATTACCGGAGCAAAAAGAAAGACGCTCTGATTCAGGGCGAAGAGATTACCCTCAAGATGTTGGGGGCATACCATTCAACTAAAGGGATATACACGGCCTGGAGATATGGCTATCTTTATCTGACGGAAGATAGGTTGTTCCTCTATCATGAACATTTTGGAGAGGTCTTATTTGAGGTTCCCTTAAAGAGAATTCGGGGGCTTGTCATCAGGGAAGAGGCGCATTTTAATGACAAAAAACTGAGGGAGGCGCTATACCTCTTGCTCGAAGGGGAAGAGGTGTGCAGACTGACTGCCCTGAATGTACCCCAACTGAAAGAAGCGTTAGAGAAGAGGATGGAAGAAGCAGGGCTTGATCTTCAAGAGGGTTGGGCGGTGCCCCCTGGCCATGAAAATTCGGCAGCGTTTTTAGCAGAGGGAGAGCAGATCATTTGTGCCGGGAAGATGTGGTACCTTATGGATAAAGAGGGGATTACCGATGATACTTGGAGAGCCGGACATCTTTATCTCACTGATAAAAAAGTGTGCTGGTATTATGACCATGCGCGAAAAACAGGCATGGAGATCCCGGTAAGCGGGATAAAGGGTTCGGTCATGGAAACAAGGGGCCGCAATGAAGTTACCTCAAAAGAGAAGGTCATGGATATCCTCTATGCTGCAAACGGCACGAGAAAGGTGGCCACCTTTTCAGGCCCTCTTTTGGGGGAATGGAATGAAATACTGAATAAGATCATAACCGGGCAGGGGGAGCCGAAGAGCGAAAGAGAAAAAGAGACCTGCCCGCAGTGCGGAAAAGCCGCCTTGATAAAAGAGCTGTTAGAGGAGGGGTGCACATCTTGCGGCTGGGTCAGTCCGGTCAAAAAGGAAAGGATTCGTAAAATCGAGGTGCTGGCGTAACTAAGAGGTGTTTGGGTAATCAATCAGGGAGGGACTTGATGGCTAAATCAGGAAACGGAATTTCCCGCGAACAGGTGGATCATCGAGAAGAAGAATCGGTTCTCTCTGAAAGACTCGCTTTTACAGGTAGAATTGCCGCCAGTATCGCCCATGAGATCAGAAATCCTCTGAGCAACGTGTCCATGTCAGTCCAGCAACTCAGGGAAGCCTTTCCCGAAGATAGCCCCTGGACCAAACATGTTGAGATCATTACCAGAAATACCGAGAGGATTAACTTCTTAATTATAGAACTCCTTAACTGTGCCAGGCCTCCAAAGCTCAATATCCAGCCCCATAGTATCCATGAAATCTTGGAAGGGAGTCTGGATTCCATAAAGACCAAGATTGGATCAAAACAAATAGAAGTTCGTAAAAAGTTTTTTCGGGGATCATCCGTAATAAATCTCGACAAGGAACAGATCAACCGGGTTTTTTCAAACGTGATGATCAATGCTGTTGAGGCCATGCCTGATGAAGGCAGAATGCACATTGATACAGAGGTTGAAGGAAAACTCTTTGTAGTGAAGATTCGGGATACGGGACAAGGGATTCCGGAAGAAGATATTATCAGGATATTTGATCCTTTTTATAGTACAAAGTCATCAGGGGTAGGGCTTGGATTGTCCATGACCTACGGGATTGTTGTAAGCCACGGCGGGACAATAGGCGTAGAAAGCGAGTGGAAAAGAGGCGCTGTTTTTACGATTTCTTTACCGGTAAAATAGCTGAGGGCCTACAAACAGTTTAATGGGAAAGGCAATGGCAGACATTAAATATGATGTCAGGAGGGGGGCGGATACATACCGGTTGATTTATTTCGCCAGGCTGAAAAGCTGGATCCTGAAGGGAATCATAAAACGAGATGAAGCACTGGTTTGGCGAAGCGGTCTTTCGGGATGGCGGAAACCCGAAGAACTCGAAGAACTGAAGCCTCATTTTGAACAAAGGGAACAAGATCAGTTGAAAAGAAAAAAGGCCGTGGAAAAGCCGGTCCTCTTCCCCCAAAAACGTATAAGAAATATCCTGATTATAGACGACGAAGAAGACCTTTGCTGGCTTTTATCCAATGTGCTGACAGGCAGAGGTTATAACGTATCGACTGCGAACACCCTGAGGGAGGGGAGGAGCGTTCTAAGGGAAGCACCCGATTTAATATTCCTGGATTTAAAGCTGCCTGACGGTGACGGGATGGGGCTTCTTCCCCAAATAAAAAAGATAACGCCGGAAACATTGGTTGTGATAATCTCTGCCTATGGAAGTGAAGAAAGAAGGCAGGATGCAAATCATAAGGGTGTTCACAGTTTCATTGACAAGCCATTATCCGAGGAAAAGATTTTGGAAACCATAGGACAGTTTCAGAAAAAAGATGCGACAAGTGATCACTGACCGCTGTCCCACAAAGGAGACCATGACAAAGGCAATCGGAATAGACTTGGGCACCACTTACTCTGTGGCGGCCATAATAGAAGATGGGCGCGCTAAGGTGGTAGAGAACGCTGAAGGGGAGAAACTGACGCCTTCTGTTTTTGCTGTTACGACCCGGGGGCACAGGTTGGTGGGTTCGGTGGCCAAGCGGCAGGGAGCGACAAATCCGGAGCGGACCGTTACCTCCATAAAGAGAGAGATGGGCACCGATCACAGGGTCTCAGTCAATGGGAGAAGCTATTCCCCTCAGGAGATATCGGCATTTATCCTTCGAAAGATAAAGAAAGATGTTGAGAACTACCTGGGAGAAGCGGTGGAAAAGGCGGTCATAACGGTTCCTGCCTATTTTAATGACGGGCAGCGACAAGCCACCAGAGAGGCAGGTATTATGGCCGGCCTGAACGTGATGCGGATAATCAATGAGCCCACGGCAGCTTCCCTGGCCTATGGCCTGGATCGCGAAAGCATACAGACCATACTTGTCTGGGATCTGGGCGGGGGTACTTTCGACGTATCCATACTTGAGCTGGGAGACGGGATGTTTCATGTGAAGGCCGTCAGCGGTAATACCAGCCTCGGAGGCGACGACTGGGATGGTAGACTGGTCGGTTATTTTGCCGACAAAATTTCAGATGAGGAAGGTCTGGATATAAGGTTAGACCCGGTTTCTTTGGAGCGACTGAGAGAGGCGAGCGAAAAGGCAAAAAGAGAGCTGTCATATAAAACGAGCACCCGGATCTCCCTCCCTTTTATCAAAACCGGAAACGGGGAGAGCCGAAACCTTGAAGCCGCCATTGATCGCGGTACCTTTGAGGATATAACCGCCGATTTGAGGGAAAAACTTCTGGGCCCCACAAAGCAGGCCTTAACCGATGCCAAACTGACGGTTCAGAAGATTGACCGTGTGGTGCTGGTCGGTGGATCTACCCGGATGCCCTCTGTGAGAGATCTGGTGGAAGAGACCTTCAATAAAAAGCCGTTTACAAAGATAAACCCCGACGAAGTGGTGGGAATTGGGGCGGCTGTCCAGGCAGGGGTCTTGATGGGGGAGATCGATGACGTGGTATTGGTGGATGTAACGCCCCTTTCATTGGGGATTGAGAGCGAAGGGGGCCTTTTTGCCAAAATCATCCCGCGCAATTCCACCATCCCCACCTCTGCGGGGCAGATATTCACCAACGCTGAGGATGATCAGACTGTCATGGATTTCCATGTGCTCCAGGGTGAGCGAGAGATGTCAATGGACAACATCAGTTTGGGGCAGTTTCAGTTGACCGATATTCCGCCCCTGCCCAGGGGAAAGGCTCAGGTGGAGGTCACCTTTCAGATCGATGTAAACGGGATCGTGAAGGTCTCTGCCGAAGAGCTTTATACAGAGGTGAAGACCGGGATAAGGATTGACGCCTCACATCTGTTATCAGACGACCAGGTGGAACAGGTGCTCAGGGAAGCGGAGGCCAATGCCGAAGAAGATATAAAGAGACGTGATGAGGCAGAGATCAACATCCGTGCCGACAGTATGATCCGTGCCGCCGAGCTGGTAATGGAGGAGAAGGAGGGGAAACTGTCAGGACCTTATAAGCATCGGATTGAAAGGGCCATTTTAAATTTGAAAGAGGCCTTGAGTGAAGATGAGAGTGAGGTTATCCGGGAGAGGACCGGGGAACTGAAGTCGGTGATCAGTGAACAATGACCCATAACCCAAAAAACATTCCGGGTCTTCATTCGGGTGAGCAGATCCTGTTGGAGGCCCAGGGATCATATAAGCACAATATTCGCTCAGGATGGAAGGTGGTCCGATGCCTTTTGACCAACCGGAGGCTGAGGATGTACCAGCGGGCCGCTATCCGTCTTGAGATTTCCCTCGACCAAATTAAGGGGTTGGCCGTGGAAAGGCTTCACTATGTTCTCAGGCAAAAGGAATGTCTGGCCATTTCCTACAATTCCCAAGGGGGTGAAAAATCAGGGAAGATCTGGTTCATTGCCGACGATCTGGAAACATGGAGAAAGGAAATCATCGCCCACAGCGCCTTTTTCACAATCGATTTGCAGGCCATTGAAACAATTTCGGCCCAATTGGATTCCGACAGCCAGAACATATTGTGGCATCTCTGGGAGCGGCGTTACACAAAGATCGATCAGCTGGCCGAGCTTGTTGATGCCCCGAGCCATATGCACGTTCTCCTGAAAATCAGGGAGATCATCAACCCCATCGCGGAAAAACTCATGGGGTGTCCGGTTCTCATCTTTGAAAGATCAAAAGCAGATCCTGAAACCGGAGAAACTATCCTCTTTAGCTGGTGGCTGATGGGGCAACCGGATGAGCCGGCCCGCACTGAGGAGAGGCTGTTGGATATATTTGATGAGGGTTCGCATATACAGGTCATTATGGAGGTAAAGGGGGTTGAAACCGGAGATCTGAAGCTCGATTTTGAAAAAGACCGGGTGACAGTGAGAAGCCACAAGATAGGGGTCTCCCTGATGGAAATACTGGATCTTCCCCACGAAGTGAGCCCGAAAGGTTATGATATGCGCATCAGAAACAATTTTCTGGAGATCAAGCTGTCCAAAGTCGACAGATCAATGACCACCAAATGACAATCAATGACGGCCTAAGGCCAACTGACGGTGAAACCCGATGCCCGCTGAAAATTTAAAGCATCCGGATGGATTGATCCAGCGTATCAGCAACCCATTTATTGAGGCTTTTACCGCTGGTTTCGGCTGCAGTGGCAATAGCGGCATGAACGCTCGGTGGAATGCGCAGGGTCAGCTTGCCGGAGTATGGTTTGTTCGGCTTATCACCCAGCTTGGCGCAGGTGACAAGATAATCGTCAACCGCCTCCTTAAAGGCTGCTTCCAGTTCATCAACTGTTTCGCCATGAAAGGTAATAATATCTTGAATGCCCGCCAGGCGGCCAAAGAAGATACGATCTTGGGCGTCAAACTCGATGCGGGCGGCATAGCCTTTGTAAGTCATGGCGTTTTTCATGGACCAACTCCTATGAGTTTAAGAAAATCACGGGCCGCGTTTACCCGATATCGCAAGGCATCCTTGCCGGGATGCGGGCGATGGAAAGCCGCTTTTCGGCCTTCATGTAAAACTGTGATCCTGGAACCGCTACCCTCGATGATCTCGCAACCCGCAGCTTTGAATAGAGCCTCGATCCTTCGCCATTCAATATTGCCGGAAACCGGATTGGCGAACACGGTAGCCAAGGTTTTGCGGTGGTTGCGGTTCATGAATAGTATGATATCATTTTTTGCCACCATGTCAAGGGATTTTAACGAATAATCAATGACCTATCGAGCCCCCGAATATTTGCAAAACAAAAACCTTAGGTTGATAATTTTTGGC
>JAERTK010000278.1 GCA_016844935.1 Desulfobacteraceae bacterium
ATTTCGGCGTTGGCATTTTGCCGGAGGATCGCAAGCGCATATTTGAGGGGTTTTTTTCCACCCAGGAAACCATGGATTATTCTTCCAAGCACCCGTTTGATTTCAACGCGGGCGGAAAGGGGGCGGATCTTCTCCGCATGAAGGTGTTTGGGGAGCGCTACGGCTTTCAGTTGAATATGAAAAGCAATAGATGTCGCTTTCTGGCGCAGCCGGGCGCCCTGTGTCCGGGAAATACCAGCCAATGCGAATTCTGTGGAAGCAGGGATGACTGTATCAATTCCGGGGGTACATCTTTTACGGTCTTGTTTCCGGTGAACAGGCGGGCAACATGACTGAGGCTCCAAGAGGTAAGCGCCAACTCAAGCACACTTCAGCACCCGGGGAATTTCCAGCTGTTCCGGGGTGAGATTCCAAGGCAGTAACGCTTCATAATCCTGGAGGGATTCAGCTGTTGGCAGCTTTTCAAAGATAAACCGCAGGTATGCATACGGCTCCAGTTTATTCGCCTTGGCCGTCTCGATCAAGCTGTAGAGAAGTGCACTGGCCTCGGCCCCCTCGGGTGTTCCGGCGAAAAGCCAGTTCTTGCGGCCAACCACGAAAGGGCGGATGGCGTTTTCGGCCATGTTGTTGTCAATGAACAGCCGACCGTCTTCAACATAAGCGATCAGTCGATGCCATTGGTTCAGCGTATAGCCTACGGCTTTGCCGAGCAAGCCCTTGGGTGGTGTCTGAAGGGCCGTTCTTTTCAACCACTGTTTGAATTTATTCAGAATCGGCTTGGATTCCTGTTGGCGCACCTGGTACAGTTCGGCTGAAGACAGCCCCTTTTCACGTGCTTCCTTTTCTATGCGGTACAGTTTTCGAATATAGTTCAACGCCTTGTCCGAACTGCCATTTTTTTTCTTCTTGCCCTGGGCCTTGATTACATCCATGAATTTCCGACGCGCATGGGCCCAGCAGCCCATATGCCGAATCTTTTCCTCATGATCCAGAAATTCATAACCCGAATAACCGTCTGTTTGCACGAAGCCTTCAAAATCGCGAAGAAATGCCTTTGCAACATCACCGCTTCGGGTTGGATGGTACTGATAAATCAAAACCGGATTCTCAGGATCCCCCCGACGGAAAACCCACATGTATGATTTGGTTGTCGGATCCCGACCCGGTTCCTGTAACACCTGGAGGGTGGTTTCATCGGCCTGGATTACAGAACCGGACAAAACTTCATCCATCAGCAGGTTGAGAAGCGGTTGGCAGACTGTGGCTGTTTGCATCGCCCAACTGCACATGGATGTTCGTGAGATTTCAACACCCAGACGCTGAAACTGTTTTTCCTGCCGGTAAAAAGGGGTGTGATCGATAAACTTTGCGGTCAGGATCTGAGCCAGAAGTCCGGGAGTCGCAATAGAGCGGGGGATGATTCGCGGAGGAACCGGAGCAATTTTCACTGTCGGGCCATCATCTTCCACGCCTTCACATTTCTTACAGGCATATTTAGGCCGGATATGTCGGATAACCTGCATCTTCGCGGGAATGATATCCAGTTGTTCCGAAACCTCTTCTCCGATCCTAGTCAACTGACAGCCACATGCACACATTTTATCGGCATCATCAATATCGTGGAGCACTTCAACCCTGGGAAGCTCTTCAGGAAGAGGCTTCCTGCCGCGTTTCTTTCGTTTGTGGGCAGGAACATGAACCTTTTCTTCAGCCTCATCTTCTTCAGCCGGTTCGGGCATGTCAAACAGCGGCAGTGTCTGTGGGCCGCCTTGGATCTTTTCACTTTTTCTGCCAAACAGCTGAGCGCGGAGGTGACGAATTTGTTCCAGCAGAATGTCGGTTTCCTTGTTATGGGCTTCATGCAGATCCGTGATCTGACCCTGTAGTCCAATGATGATTTCCTTAAGATCACCTGGGGTATTCGGCAATGTGGCAGCGCTGATTTCCATGCCGATAAGTATACCAAAATACGATTATTTTTCAACTACTAAAAGTAGTTTTTTTGAACTTTTTCAGATGACGGATTCATAGAATAATGGCCTATGAGCGGCACACTGATCCGCCTTTAATCCCTCCAGCAACCAGGAAAGTTCACGGCCCTGCATCTCAATCGCATCGGCTTCATTTTCAGGCCAGTGGAACCGTTCCTTTTCCAATCTTTTGTGCCAAAGGCAAAAACCGTTGCGGTCCCAGTACAGGATTTTGATAATGTCCCGTTTCCTGTTGCAGAAGCAAAACAAATGACCGGACAGTGGGTTGAGTTCAAATTGCTCGGCTACCTTAATAGAAAGGCCATTGATTGACTTGCGCATATCGGTTGGACCCGTGGCAATATAAACCTGATCCAAAAAGCCGGGAAAGAACATCACCGGTTCTCCAATACGGTGAGAAGCCTATCCAGAGTTGTAGGGGAAAAGTTGTTTCTAACTGAAACGGACAGCTTTCCGGGAAGGATTATCCTTAGCCCTGTTTCATCCTGGTGATCCTCATTATGAATTACGGCCATCTTCACTGGAACAAACGTTTGTCGGGTGTTTTCTCCGGAGAGTCGTTTATGCCAATAGCTCATCGCATGGTAGGATAGGCTGTTCCGCCTGCAATATTCGGCGCGGCTCAAACCACTTTTTGCTGATGCCTTCAAATGGACTTCCCAATGTCGTCGATTTCTGGCTTGCTGGTCTTTGGTCATGGGCAACCTCCGTCAAAAAGTTAAAAGTTGCCCGGATTATGCCACGGCCGAAAGCCGCGCGGTAGATGGGGTTCTTTTGGCGCTTAC
>JAERTK010000279.1 GCA_016844935.1 Desulfobacteraceae bacterium
CTTTCAATGCTTTACCGTCTGTCCCCTTGGCATGTTTTTCGTCCCGGAGGATCCAAAAAAAAAGCCTCATCCCGTGGATGGTTCTTCATCCCATTTGGGAATGTTATTTGAATTAAAAATGCCAACAGGTCGGGAAAAGGAACCCTATGGCGACAATTGTTATGACAACGAGAGGAACGTTTGGGGACCATTTCCCATTAATGATGGTGGGACAGGAATTAAAGCGAAGGGGGCATCGGGTTCGTCTGGGAATTGGCGGTCCCATGCAGGTCTTCGCCAAGAAATTCCATTTGGATTGCTTTGATTGCGGACCCGTCATGGGGATGGAAGAGGCACAAAAAGGTGCTGCCTGCTGGAATTACTGGGATCCCCCAAAGCCCGAATACCCTGTTGAAAATTTCAAGGTCGCCGAAAAATACGGTAGTTTGATAGAGGCATGCAGAGAAGCGGACGTAGTGGTCTGCGCCAGTAATTTTTTTTTGGGCGCCATGATTCAACATGTTCTGAACGTTCCCCTGATTTCAATTTGCCTGGCACCGATTCAGGTATGTGCTCCCTTGAAGGGTCATCTCGGTATTGACAGGGGTGATTCAAGACTCACGAAATGGCACGAAATATTCCAGCAAGTGCAAAAATGTTTCTACCGGGAGCTGGAAGAGATCAGACAAAACCTGCTTGATTTGCCTGATGCCATGTTTACCGATGAATGGTGGGAGGACAATATGATTTCCGGGCATTTGATTCTTGCTGCCAGTCCCCACTTCGCGAGACCGGTCGGAAAATACGATGGTGCCTTAACGGCCGGGTTTATTTTTTATGAGGAGCCAGGGTGGCATGAATGGCGCCCGGGCCCGGAGCTGGAATTATTTGTTGAGCAGGAGCCATCCCCTCTGGTACTCTCCTTCAGCAGCCTGCCGCTGCAGGACCCCCGCCGGGTCATGGAGATCCATGTGGCTGCGGCCCAAAAACTGGGACGACGGCTTCTGGTTCACAAAGGATGGGCGGGATTTGAAGAAGATCATATAGCGTCCAACACGGGTAGCGATAGGGTCATGCTTGTGGATTTTCTGCCCCACGACTGGGTCTTTTCCCGTGCCGCCGCCGTTATACATCACGGTGGAACGGGTACCACCGGAAGGGCGCTGCGAAACGGCTGCCCCATGCTGATAGAGCCTTACGGGAATGATCAATTTTTCAACGCAAGACGGGTATTGGAACTGACAGTGGGCGCAGCGATGCATCCTTTTGAATTGACTGCCGACGGACTTGCCAGAGTGCTGGAAGAGAAGGTGCTGAAGGCACAATACAGGAAGAATGCGGAGGCATTAAGAGAAGAAGTCTCGGCAGAAGACGGCATTCAATCCACATGTGATTTTGTTGAAGGGATGGTTTAGAACTGCAATAGCTGCTCCCGGGTCGTTGACCGGATTTTTGGATTATGGCATAATCAAATTTTCTGAAGGGGTGAGTCCTTCGTTTAATACAGGAAAAAAAGGAGGAGCGAAATGGAGAGGCAAGAATTGCAGGAGGTTTGGATCGACATCGTTCAAAAGGCATGGTCGGACACGGCGTTCAAGAAAGAGCTTCTGGCGAATCCCAAAGACGTATTTAAGGGGTATGGGGTAGACATACCGGATGGTCAGGAAATTAATGTGGTTGAAAACACCGTAAAGTTGTCCCACTTCGTTTTGCCCCGGCCGCCGGATGGCGAGTTAAGCGAATCGGACCTGAAAGCCGTCGCCGGTGGAGTTTTCAACAGCACTTGGGTTAACGCAATTAATACCACCTGGACATAGCCCACGAAAGGCGAAATTGGGGATATCGATAAATGAAAGCTGAAATAACATGAAACGTCCCTATGAACCCGATGCGCTAAATCGATTGATCCGCCTGCTGGTCTTTCTTGTTCTGGCCGGGTGCGCGGCCGTGGGACCCGATTACCACCCGCCTGAAAAGGCGGTACCCTCCCAGTGGCAGACCCCGTTGAAAGGAGGCCTTGAAGATGGATCTAACGATCAGGAGACCCTGGCCCTCTGGTGGCGCCGCCTGGACGACCCCCTGCTGTCGAAACTGATTGAGCAGGCCGTGGCGGGGAATCTCGATCTGAAAGAGGCCCGCGCGCGGGTTCGGGAGGCGCGGGCGCGCCGGGGCATTGCGGAAGCCGGGCTGTTTCCCCATCTGAATGCCTCCGGGCAGATCACGCGCATCAAGGGGAGCAGAGAGACCGGTGCCGGTACGGAGCGCGACCTCTATGCCGCGGGGTTTGACGCAGGATGGGAAGTGGATATTTTCGGCGGTGTGCGCCGATCGGTGGAGGCCACGGATGCGGCCCTCCAGGCCAGTCAGGCTTCTCTTCGGGACGTGCTGGTTACCCTGACCGCCGAGGTGGCGCTCAACTATGTGGAAATGAGAACCTATCAGGCCCGCCTGGCCACGGCAGCGGAGAACCTTAAAGAGCAGCAAGGGATGCATGATCTGATTCAACAGCGTTTTGAGGCAGCGCTGAGCGACGCCCTTGCCCTTGAGCAGTCCCGATACAATGTGGAAAACACCCGTTCCCAGATGCCCCTGCTTCGCTCAGGAATGGAAGCTTCCCAAAACCGGCTTGCGGTCCTCATGGGAAAAGAACCCGGGCGGCTTCGCGGGGAACTATCGCCGCCGGAGCCCATCCCCGTAACGCCTCTCCGGGTAGCGGTGGGGATCCCGGCCGAATGCATTCGCAGGCGACCCGATGTAAGTCGCGCGGAACGGGAGCTGGCGGATCGGACCGCCCGCATCGGCGTGGCCACGGCCGAGCTTTACCCGAAATTTTACCTTCTCGGTTCCATCGGGCTGGAGGCCCTGGATATCGGCGGGTTCGCTTCTTCAGACGGTGTGACCCACAGTATCGGGCCCAGGTTCTCGTGGCGTCTCTTTGATGGGGGTGCCATCCGCCAGAACATTCAGGTCCAGACGGCCGTCCAAGAACAGGCTCTGATTCGATATGAATCCACCATCCTGGGTGCCCTGGAGGAGGTGGAAAACGCCTTGAGGGCCTACGCAGAGGAGCAAAACCGTCGCGCTGCCCTCAAGCAGGCGAGCCAGGCCGCTCAAAAGGCGGTGAGTTTGGCGGAGGAAAAATACCGGGCCGGTCTCATCGGTTTTTTTGATGTCCTGGATGCACAGAGGTCGCTGCGTTCCTTCGAAGACCAATTGGCCCAGAGTGAGGGCCTGGTTACGGCCAATCTGATCTCCCTATACAAGGCCCTGGGGGGCGGTTGGGAAGAAATGTCGAGAAACGACCAGGGCGGTTAGCTGTTAAATCCTTGAGGGGGAAATCCGGCAGGAAAATGAAAACCATAAAGGATTTTACATGGAAACAAGGGATGACGGTTCAGGAATTGATGCGGCAATACCAGAGTCTTGGGTATCAAAGCACGGAATTGTCAAGGGTGAGTGAAGTACTTGTAAGAATGAAAAAGGATTCAGCCAAGATTTTCTTAACGTTTACATCAAACATGGTTACTTCCGGATTAAGAGGATTCTTTGCTCAAGTTATTGAAAAAGGCATGGCGGATGTCGTCGTTACCACTGTCGGCAGTATTGAAGAAGATATCATGAAAGCCATGGGAGAAACCTTTAAAGTGGGGGACTTTGAGGCGGATGATGTTGATCTGCATGAGAAAGGGAAAAACCGTGTTGGAAATATCCTTATCAATAATGAAAGCTATGGGAAGGTCGAAGCTATATTCCTTCCTATATTGAGAGAGTTATATAAAAAGAAACCAAGATGGGCAGTTTCAGAAATGCTTAGGGAGATTGGACTGGTGCTGGATGACGAACATTCTATTCTGGCAACAGCCGCAAAATATAATATCCCTGTTTTTTGTCCGGCAATTACTGATAGCGCTTTCGGTTTTCACTTGTACCTTTTTCAGCGAAAACATCCGGATTTCGTGATTGATGTGGTTAAGGATTTTGGGAATATATTATTTTCTGTATCCTATGATGATAAAAAGGGCGTTATTGCGCTTGGCGGATCCATTTCAAAACATCATGCAATACTTTTTACACTTTTGAATGGAGGCGCGGAATACGCCGCATATATTACAACAGCACACAAAACCTCTGGAAGTATGAGCGGGGCAAACACCAATGAAGCAAAATCCTGGGGGAAAGTTAAGGATTCGGCGGACATCGCAACCGCTATTGGCGACGTCACGATCCTCTTTCCATTGGCAATGATCAATGCAATGGAAGAGTTGCAGGCTGAAGGATTGCTTCGAGAAGAATAAGTATGGCACACTTTGTATTATCCAAACAAAAAGTGATTGAACAGTATGAAAGAATTTCGAAACTTTGCGATCGCGTAACCTACAGCTCAAAAACAAATCCCATAGTCAGTTCCATTCTTGAAGAAGACACCGATAGCTTTTTCAACATTCACCTGAAAGATGAACTTGCCAACATTCAAGATTTGTCGCGTGTTCAGTTTCTGGCACAAGGATGGTCCAAAGAATTCATAAAAGAACTGTTTTCTCGAGGCATTCGCTGGTTCGTTGTGGATAACGAAACGGATTTGGATACATTGCTCGCATTCATGGAAAAAGAAACAGAAAAAATAACCCTGTTACAGCGTCTAAAGCTAAAAGAAAATACCATTCGAACAGAAAAACATTATGTTTTTGGAATGCACTCTGAGACAATTGCCAAACGAATGAATGATATCAAAAATGCCCCCTTTATTAAGGATATGGGAATACATTTTCATCGAAAAACACAAAATATGAGTGAATGGAATGTTTTAAGAGAATTGGAAGAAACATTTGATGAAGATTTTTTTAGAACGATTACGGTTATAAATATGGGCGGAGGCATTCCTGCTTTATATGCCAATACTAACATAAAGGTTTTTGATCATATTTTTAAAAAGATAGAAACGCTGTATGCCTGGTGCCGGAAAAGAAACATTTCTATGGTCATTGAGCCTGGACGTTATATTGCGGCACCTGCTGGAGAATTGCACACGAAAATCCTGGCTATTCACGGGGATACGATTATCGTTGATGCATCTGTATACAATGGGGATTTGGACGCCCTGATCGTTCCGATCAAGCTAACCGTAAAAGGTGAGATGGATGGCGAAGAAGCGCCAAAGTATCCAGCCAAGAAATATATTATAAAAGGAATAACGCCCTGTTCTTTGGATATCTTCAGATATCGGGTTTTTTTGGAAGAAAGGAAGACGGGAGATGCTTTGGTGTTTCAGAATGCCGGCGCATATAATTTTGCGTCAGATTTTTGCAGCCAAAAACCTCTTAAAGTAATCATACAATAAAACTGATAAAACACCGTATGTTGTCACGTGACCACGGCCGGGGAAATCATGCTTGATTTTTTTAATGATTCGAAACGACATACCGAGGTAAAACTGACGGCCTCTGAATGCGATTATGCCACCTGGCCCACGCACCGAAAAATGCTTTCGGACGAGATCCGATGCACCCGCTTCCGCGAAGCACTGTTGCGAGTGGTACCACGGGGCGGCACTGTTCTGGATGTGGGGGCCGGAACCGGCATACTGAGCATCTTTGCGGCCCAGGCAGGTGCCAGAAAAGTCTATGCGGTTGAAGAGACCTTAATGGCCCTGGAAGCGCGTGAGCTGGTTGCCAGAAATGGTCTAGCAGGCCGAATTGAAGTTTTGCATTCCCCGATCGAGGATCTGGTTTCGTCCGAGAAGGTCGACGTCATCGTCTCAGAATGGCTCGGGGGCTTTGCCATTGATGAAAACATGCTGCCGCCGGTCCTGCTGGCACGGGATCGCTGGCTGAAGTCTGGCGGCGCCATGATCCCAAACCGTGTGGATGTCTGGATGGCGCCATGTTTTCTTCCTGGCTTTGAAGAAAAGCGGCGGTTCTGGTTGGGGAAACCATACGGTGTGGATATGGCTTTGGTGGCGGAAAGGATGTACCACGAACTGTTCTATGAACAGCACGATCTTTCCCCGGAACACTTGATGTCAGAAGCGGCGGTTTTATGGACCATCGATGTGTTGAGTGAAACTGTTGAAAGATCGCGGAAACCTTTCAAAGCGGAGTCGATCTTCATTGCTCGGAAACGCGGAGAGATCAATGGATTGGCAGCGTGGTTCTCCGCCGATCTGGGGGGCGGCGTACTGATATCCACTGATCCGGCTTCTCCCGCAAACCACTGGGGGCGTGTCTTCTTGCCATTGACCAGGCCGCTCACGGTGCAACAGGGAAATACGATCTCGGTCAACATGGCGTGTCATCCTTTAGGGCCGCTGGCGACCCGGTCCAAGTGGACTGTGATGGTTAAGCGAATACGGTCCACTGATTAAAGAGGAAGGAAAACTATTACGGGGCAAGGTTTCCGGTTGGAATTTTTAAATAAACCTTGACTGCCAATTTTTTGTTTCATAGTCTTAGTCATAGGGATTACTGATCACCTTTTAATAAGGAGGCCCCCATGTCAATGGAACAGGTAAAAGCCTTCATCAAAAAGATGAAGTCGGATGAGGCATTCAGCAAACGCATCATGGCTATCCAGGATACGGATGCGCGATTTCAGGCGATTGCGGAGGCGGGATTCGATTTCACAATGGAAGAGTTGGATGAAACCGGAAAGGAGATTGACGCGGCTGAACTTGAAGCTGTTTCCGGCGGGAGTGAAGGGTGCGGCGGGAAGATGGCATGCATGATGTTTGCGTGCTTAATAATACCAAAGACATATCAGCGCCGATAGATGAAGTAGTTTGAGTATCTTACTCCTTTTCAACAAGATTTTCGAGAGGATTTTTACCCTGTTCAGCACGGCTTTTTTCCGGCTGCAACATGCGGTACCCTTTCTCCATTGACGGCGTTGTACCGGTTCCCAGGACGGCATTGCAAATCTGCTTTGTATGCCGGGTGTTCAGATACGCTTCAAGATACTCCTGGAGCGATTCCCTGAAGGGTGAGCAGTGCTCGAGGCCTTCTTCCCCAAACTGCTGTAATCGCAGCCGTTTGTTCACACATCCGCCGCCGCAGATGGGAAAAACGTTGCATTCCAGACATTCGGCATCATCATGCGGATCCGTTCCGATGCCGTAGCGTGCAATCAACTCCGGGTTGGTTGCGAATTTATCCCCATGCACCGAGCCGAGCACCATATGTTCCTGTCCCACATCCTCCCAACACCCGTACATCTCCCCTTTCGGTCCGATGACGTAGCCGTAATGACTCGTGGCGATGCAGGTGTTGTGTGTGCCGCTTTCCGGGAAAAATCCCCCACGCGGAACAATCCCTTCGGTGTTGTACCCCTCTACCATTAACTCAGTCCACTCGCTGAGGCTGAGTCCACGCCGGTGGTCGTAGACATGATCGAGGAAGGTTTTCACATAACCGGCGTAGACCTTCAGGTTTTTCCCCATGTAGCGCTCCAGCAGTTCCTTATGGATGGCGAAATATTCATGCCGGTTGCTCCTGTCCACGTTCACCCTCACCGAACATTTCCCCTGCCATGAAGAAGTCATCAGGAGATCCATGTTGCGGAGGATCCGCGCATAAGTGGGGCCTCCGTTTTTGAGCATTCTCCTTTGGTTGTGCGTCTTTTCACTTCCGTCAAGAGTAATCTGTACGGACGAAACCTTCAAATCCTTCAACCGCTCGATCTTCGCCTCGTCGAGCAGGTAGCCGTTTGTCATAAGGACTGCATTGTCATAGTCGGGGTAGAGTTCAAGGAACCTGGAGGTCAGCTTTTCCATGACATCAAAGGCCAGCGTCGGTTCGCCTCCGTACCAGATCACATAGAGGTTCTTGGCAGCCTGATGATTCCTGATGAATCCCATGAGCGCCTCCATGGTCTCGTCGCTCATGATCGTGGCATCGTTTTGTGTCTTCTCGAAGCAATAAAGGCAACCGAAGTTGCAGGCGAGCGTCGGACAGATGGTAAGGCCCACATAGGCCGTACTGAAACATGCCGCATTTCGCTGGTAGCGAAGCGCCATCAGTTTCACCTTTTCCGCTTCCCAATGGGCGAGAAAGCCGTTCTCCTCCAGCGTCCCGATGAATTCCCTGTCATTTTTTGATGGGAATATGGGCTCCCCGTTACACAGGGATTGTGCTATCCTGTAATGATGGTGGTCAAGCTCAAACATCACACCGGACAGGGCATTGTAGAGGAACCAGCCATGCTGTTTTGAACAGAACAGCGTATTGTAGCGTGACCAGGGTTTCATAAAAATCGGGAGAAACAGTTTTGAAGTTTGATATTATTCAGCATAACAATAAATTTCCTCAAAAAGCAAGCCAACGTCCACTTGTCACACCATCTGCCGTTTCGCCAGCAGCTGAAATAGCCCCGGTTCTTGGATTAGTTCGGCAAAAGTCCCCGCCTGCACCACCTTTCCCGCTTCCAGCACATAGATTCTGTCGGCGTTGATAATGGTGGAGAGGCGGTGGGCGATCACGATGCGGGTGGCATTGAGACGCTCCAGGCTGTCGGAAACATGGGCCTGGATCTCGTTGTCCAGAGCGCTGGTGGCTTCATCGAAGATGATGAGTTTCGGGTTTCGCGCCAGAGCACGGGCGATGAGAATGCGCTGCTGCTGCCCGCCCGACACCGCGCCGTTGTAAACGATCGTGTGCATTCCCATGGGCATGGCTTCGATATCTTTGTCCAGCCCGGCTGAACGGGCCGCTTCCCATGCCGCGTCCAGGGACATGCCGGAGGCACCCGCTATGTTTTCATAGATGGAACCGTTGACGAGTCCACCCCCCTGAAGTACCACCCCGAGCTGTTTTCGCAGGTCCCGAAGATTCACCGAGGAAAGATCGATTCCGCCATAAAATATGCCCCCGGTCTCCGGTGTTTCAAACCCCAGCAGCAACCTCGCAATGGTGGATTTTCCGGCCCCGGAAGGACCCACAATGGCAATGAATTCTCCGGCGCGGGCGGTAATGGAGACATTTTCAAGAACAGGCGACCTCAACCCGTTATCCCTTGAGGCATCCACAGGGTCCTGGCCGTACCGAAACGTCACATTCCGGATTTCCACGTTCCCGTCGATCTCACCTGCGGGTTCCTTTGTTTCCACGATCTCCGGCGCGGCCTCCAGGATCGGTTTCAACCGCTTGTAGAGAGCACCTGTTGTGAGGAGGGCGGGCAGAACGCCGGCAAATCCGGTAAACGCCACCAGGAGGGAGGAAAATGCGGCGGTAAAGGCAAGGTACTCCCCCACATTCAGCGTGGTACCCCGCCAGTGGGAACCGATGATCAGAAAAAATATGCCGGTCATGAGTGGGGGAAACAGCGCATTTAGCACTGCCATCACATTCATGTTGTCGATGGATCTGGATTCCCATCGTATTTTTTCGCCGAGCACACCGGCCCACCGTATAAATGCACGATTCTCTGAAATAGCCATGCGGATTTTGGCGATGCCGGTCAGCACCTGCAGACCGATTCCCGCGAGATCCCCCTCATAATGATACTGCTGTTGCTGGTTCCGATAATTTTTATACCCCACCCAGCACATGAGACTGATAAAAATGAGGATCGCCATTAACCCGACGATGGTCATGGATCCGCTGAAATAGAGCATCAGCGCCAGATTCGGAATGGCAAACAGCAGGGTCATGCACCCAATGGTCACATTGTCCGCAAGATGCTCCCGAATAGCATCTACCCCCATAACCCGATTGGCCAGATCCCCGGCCGTGTACCGGCTGAAGAAACGTGAGGGGAGATTGAACAGCCGACCCCATACCGCTGCCTGAAGCTGAAAACTGGACCGTGTTTTAATGCGCAGCATCAGGATGGATCGGGATAAAACCAGGAACGCGCCGGAGACGGCCGCGCTCGACAAAATCACGCTTGCCTGAAATAGCCCGAACATATCGGCAGCTGGAATCACAGTATTGAAGATGGTGCTCATGAGCAACGCGGGTGCTAGTGCAATGATTCCGCCTATCATGCCGATCAGAAAAACAGCCTTGAAATCTGTCCTCAGTCCCCTCAAGGCAACCGAGAGCATCTCTTTTAAAGAGACGCGATCCGATAGGGGGATGTAGACGGAGACGGCATGGGGCTGAAGTTTTCCAGCCACGGATTGGGTTACCCCTGCCTCCCGGCCATCCACCGGATTAAAGCACATCCACCGTCCCCTTTCGAAAAAAAGGGCAAAGGGTTTCTGATCCTCCAGGCGAAAAGCAATGGCCGGCATACCCTCCTGACGCCACCAACCGTCGTCAAGTCGAACGGTGCGGTAGTACAAATTGCATGACTCCAGAAGCCGGGTCGCATGGTTAATGTTGTGAGCGGTGTCCATATGGGCGACGGGCTCAGGAAGGGTTACCGTCATACCGCAGACATGGGCGATGCGCTGAATTACCTGGTGCAGCAGGAGAGGTGATGCGGCCGTCTTAGTGGAATCCGATACGGCGTGACGATCCAAAACCAGTTGGCGGAGCTGCTGCCCGACCCCTTTGATGGCGTTCTGTTCATAGGTGACCAGTTTCTCTTGACGTCGCAGACTCCGATGCTTTTTAAAGGCCGCCGCCATCAATACTGCGCGCAGGTACTGACGGTATATGGATGCCATTATTCCGCCCAAATCTGGGTCATCCAACAACTGGGCAGTAGTTCGGCAGACAAGGGTCACTGGGTCCTGGCATTCAAACCAAATCCGGGGAGACAGGGGAAAGGTGCTTCCCGGCGCCGGCAGCATCTGCTCTTCATCCCCGTTTAAAAGACAAAATCCATCTTTCAGTTCAACCCACAGAACGCCCTGGTCCGGGCGAAAGGAAACGCCTTTTTCAAACTGAAAGGACGCATCCTTAGCTAGATCGGAGTAGGTGATCACATGGGTTTTTGCCGGGGGCATGCCGTGGGCGAAAGGTGTCAGCAGATTCTGTATGAAGCGCTCAAACGGGTCTAGTAGTCTCTCATTTTCCCGGATCAGATGGCTCCAGGACGTCCGGCTTTGACGGATCTCGGTGTCTGTGTTGGGCACTGCCAGGAGCTTGTAGGAAACATTATCGCTCTCGACGCTGACGTTTACGGGAAACAGAACATCCCCTTCAATCAGTCCCGCGATGAATTGAAAGGGTCCCATGGCCCGACCGGTGGTTTTGTGGAAGCCTCCCATAAAGAGATTGACCGAACCGCTTACAATCTGCCGAACTGGGCTGTCGGACAGGAAAAATCCATGCCCCCCGCCGACCGGGTCAACATTGATGTGGGGTTGTGAAATTTTCTGAAGGCTCATGAAATTGTGCCTACCCCTCCGCCCGAATCATTCGGGCATAGGTGCCCGTTTCATCCTGAATCAGCGCCTCATGGCGGCCCCGCTGCACCACCCGCCCCTTGTCCAGCACGATGATTTCATCACAGTCCCGGATGGTACTGAGGCGATGTGCCACAATCAAGCGGGCGCAACCCCGTTGCCGCAAATGCCGGTCGATTTTTCGTTCGGTTTCGGGATCGAGCGCACTGGTGGCCTCGTCCAAGATCATAACGGCCGGGTTGTTGCAGAGGGCTCGGGCGATCTCGATCCGTTGTCGCTGACCGCAGCTGAAATTGCCGCCTCCCTCATCCATAACGGCGAAATACCCCCCCTTGCGGTTGGCGATATCTTTGTGGATCTGAGCATCCCGGCAGGCCTCTATAATGTCCTCCTCCGCCAACATGGGGTTCCACATGGAGAGGTTGTCCCGCAATGAATCCCGAAAGAGGATGACCTGCTGGTCCACAATGGCGATGAATCGTTCCAGCTTTCTGCGCGGCCACTGGGAGATGGGCACGCCGTCATACAGCACTTCCCCGGCCGTTGGTTTATACAGCCCCGCAGCGATCTTGGCGATGGTGGATTTTCCCGAACCGCTTGGCCCCACCACCGCCACATGGGAGCCGGGACGTAGATGAAGGGAAAAGTCCGAAACCACCGCCGGTGCCACCGGGCTGTAGCTAAAGGTGATATCCCGGAGCTCCAGTTCACCGCGAATGTCAGAGAGAGAAGTCGCCTCAGGGGTTTCAAATTCTCGGTCGTACAGGGGATCCAGTTCATAGTGGTCCACGTCATCCAGTTTATCCAAGGCTCCTTTGGCTTCCTGTATCTGGGCGCCCAACTGGGTGATCTGGGTGATGGGAACTAGAAAGGCCGCCATCAAGATCTGGAAAGCCACCAGCATGCCGGCTGTCATGTCTCCGTGAATGACCCGCCATGCACCAAAGAGAAGGATAACGGCATTGTTCAGGGCCGCAAGGAGTACGGGAAGGGTGGACAGATAAACGGTGGAAACAGACATCTTCTGTTCCGCATTGGTGTAACGTGCCTGCTGACCGGCCCATTTCGCAAAGAAATCAAATTCACCGGCCGATGCCTTGAGCGTATCAATGAGTTGAATCCCAGACATGGCCACCCCCATGAGTTTTCCTTTTTCCTGAATCAGGGTCTGGTTCAACACTTTTCGGAAATGGGCCACCAAGGTCAATACAATCAGATTGACGGCTGCGATGGAGATGCCCGTCAGTGCTAACATAACATCGTATGAGAAGAGTAGGGCGCCGTAAAAGACCAGCATGAAGAGGCTGGCCACGGCGGTTCCCAGTTGACCGCTGATCATGTCGGCCAGTTGATTGTTGAGGGTGATCCGGTATTGAATTTCACCCGGGGCTCGCTGCATGTGAAACAACATGGGGAGACGAAGCAGACGCTCGAACATTCGGGAGGTGTTCATGGTCAGGAATCCAAGGGCAAGGGAGCGGATGGCCAGCCGCTGATACCAGGTGAGCAGCAGGGTTACGAGGATGGCACCCCCCAGGGCCATGAGCACCGGGGCCAGCCAGTTGGGATTGGGGCCCAGCACATCGTCCACAAAAACCCGGGAGAGGCAGGCAATTATCATGCCGGGCAGCGCCAGCAGCACGCTGGTCAACACGATAAATAAAATGGCGCCTTTCAAGGAAGCCGCCCGCTGGTAAATTCCGGCAAGAAGAGACGGCGCATGTCCACCCCGCTCAAAGCGGTCTCCAGGACGAAGTTGCAGGGCTACGCCGGTATAAGACGTGTTCATGTCCGAACGGGACACCTTGCGGGGTCCCGTTCCAGGGTCATTCAAATAGAAGGTATCCCCTTTACGGCCTTCCAGGACCACAAAATGGTTGAACTCCCAGAACAAGATCAGGGGCATTGGTTCCCTGTGTAATTCATGGATCTCCAGGCGCAACCCCCGTGTCTCGCATCCATAGTGGCGTGCAGCCTCCAGCATATGGACGGCGTTGCTCCCGTCCCGCGAAACCCCGCAGTCCACCCGCAACCGCTCAAGGGGGATATACCGTCCAAAGTGTGCCAGGACCATGGCGAGACATGCGGCCCCGCATTCCGTTGCTTCCATTTGCAGAATGGTTGGAACGCGTACCCGGCGTTTGCGTTGCTTTTTCCTGCTCACGCCTAAGGCTCCGCAGGTTGTCCGATGTGGGTCTCTGTGTAGCCCAGGAGTGTCTTTCGGACATAGGGGAGGATATAACTTACGGGCGCCCGCTGCTCCACAATCACCTGGATGCTGCATAGCCTCCCGGTGGTAATGTGAATCCGTTCCGGGACTTTTCCCGTCCATTTGATGCCGGTGGGGTCTTTTGGATCAGCAACCAGCCGAATGCGGACCGTTCCCACGGCTTGTTTTCCCTTGAGGGTCTGTGCCAGGTCTTCATTCTCGTACCAGTTGACCAGTTGCCCCATGGTCGCCGGATAAATCCCCACCTTTTCCACAACGCCCAGCATATAGCCAATACGATAGGGCTCCGTGTCGGACGGTGAAATATGGACCGGCTGCCCCGGTTCGATGGTTTTTGCCTGGGTGGCGGGAACGACGGCATTCACGAAAAGGGTGTCGCCCGTAGACTGCTGCAGCATACAGAGTGCCTCACCGCTGGCCATATGATCTCCGATGTTTTTATGGACATTGACAATGACGCCTTCGGAATGGCTGACGATTTGTTTGCGACGGATCAGTTGTGCCATTTTAAAGGCCAGATCCTGTTGCGCCTCCTGAATTTCCCTCCCTTTTTGCCAGAATTCCCGCTGAAACACATGCTCATAGTCCAGCTTTCCCATTTTGTAGTTTACGGTTTCCTGACGTTGACGGATGAGATTGACGGCCGTATTCAACATATTTTCAAGCACCGATACGGTTTCCGACTCCGTTACCAGGCCGCGGCTGCGAAAGGTCTGATATTTTTTGTTCAGGCCAATCAGCTCTTTTAAAAGTCGCTCCAGGTTTTTGATGATCTCATGGCTGTCCGCCAGAACGCGCGAGGTGAACGCAGTGCGCTCTTTCACATGTTGGTCCGTCAATTGGCGCAGTTGATCCACGTCCGCCCGTAGGGATTCCAGGCGCGCCTGGCAGTGTTCCAGCTCCAGCTCCTCAAGGGGCAGAGACAGCACCGCCAGAATGTCGCCTTCCTCTACCCGCATCCCTTCCGAAATATTCAGGATCTGGACGATTCCCTCCGATAGGCTGACCACATTTCGGAAATCGCCGCTCTGAACCAGCATGCCGGACCCGTACACTTTGGTGTATACCCGGCCATACCATCCCCACAGGGCCGCCACGCACAAAATAAAAAGAATGGTCAGGACACTGATCCACCACCGGGGAGCGATCAGCCGCATCCTTTCTTCCAGGGGCCGGATGCCGGACTGGGTTGCCAGCGCCTCTTCTCGAAAAAGACCGGTATTTGTAGGGTTTTCGAGCATTTTCAGTCCTGCCTGAACATCTCATCCGCCTTCATTTTTTCGATAAATGCCTTTGCTGATTCTCGGGGCATGGCAGCCCACCTACTTCGGGTTCGCATTGGGTTCATAACATACATTGTAAGCGGTTACGGGGTCAACCTCCATATCCCTAACCCTCCCATTTCAACTTGAATACCCCCACAGACTGATGTGAAACCCTTTTATTATGGTTGTCAGGAATGTCCGATTGTGCTGTTGATTTTAGGATATGACTACTTTAGAATGAACGAAGGTTATTAAAGGGTAGGGCAAGGGTCTTTGAAATATTGACCCAAGCTGAGGAGATGAATTATTAAAAATTCTGCTCTGAAATTTTTTACATCCTTTATCCTCGTCATTGCTGGTATTTTTTTCCTGGCTGGGAGAGTAAAGGCCCAAGGGATTGTCGTGGATCATGCCTGCACCGATATCTCCCAAATTCCGGAGACTTGGATCAACCAGGTAAGAGTACCCTGAAGGTCCATTACGCCCATACATCTCACGGTGAGCAGGTCTACACCGGGTTTGATCGGTTCTCCAGCAGCAACAATAAATATGCTTTCTATCCGGATAACTGCCGAATGCCGGCAACCAATGAATATCTGTCCATGATGGAAGGCCAGACCGTTTCGGATTACTGTGAAACCTACATCACGCCGGAGTATTACTGGGAGGGAAGCAGCGCGCTTAATATTACTCGGGGAATGCTGAACGTCCACGACGTCAATGTTTCCATGTGGGCGTGGTGTTCACAGCTGGATTATTGCAGCAGCACAGAAGTTCAGGTTTACCTGGATGCCATGGCCCAATTGGAAAGCGAGTATCCGGATGTAACGTTTTTCTATTTCACGGGAAACGCTCAGAGTGAGGATCAGAACCGGGTAGATCGAAACAACCAGATTCGCAATTATTGTCGCCAAAACAATAAAATTCTATTTGACTTTGCGGATCTGGATTGCTGGTATGGCGGCGAACAGTATTCAGTGAACGGAATCCCCATGGAACATCCCCAATACAGCGGAGATGAAGCGGGACA
>JAERTK010000280.1 GCA_016844935.1 Desulfobacteraceae bacterium
GGGCTCAGGGATTTAATTGACTTTGTGCCTTCACCGTAAACCACCGGCTCTGAATCCTTCATAAAAGAGCCTTTCTCGATGATTCCCCGGATGGCTTCATCGCTCAATCCGGATTTTTTCATATCCAGAATCCCGTCTACCGTAAAAGCGCACGTTTCAATCACTTTCTGATCAATTATGGTCTGGATGGTCACGCCGCTTATCCCCGCCTTTCGCAGCTTGACAATATCTTCACTATCCAACGAAAATGCCGGGCCCCACATAAGGAAAAGCCCCAAAATTGAGGCCAGGATGACCCATATACCCCTGTTCATCATCTATCTCCTACAGGAAATCCACAAGACTTTTCTTGTTGAACATCTTGGCTGCCGTGGCCAACGCGGCCTCATAGGCTGTTTCCTGGGCCTGCAGCTCAACAATGGCGGTTGTAAGGTCCGCATCTTCTATTTTAGAAAGCATATCCACAACGCTGTTCTTGAATTTATCCCAATGGTTTTCCGTGGTTTCCAGCCGCTTGTATGTGATGGACTGCTCGACGGCAGCGCTTTCAACTTGATTTACGCCCTTTTCCAGGTTGTCCGTCAGACTGGAAACCGCGGACGTAACAAAAGGGTCGGCTTCCAACGCATCCTTGAGCGCCTTCAGATCATCAAAGACATGGGTCCCGCCGGCAACAGCCGCACCGGTGAAGACCTCATCCCCCGTGAGATTGATCCTTACCTGCGCGCCTTCTCCGACAATTATGCCGGTATTCCCATTATCACCAACATATTTTGTATCATGGGTCGCAAAACCGGTGTTTACATCAACAACCTCAGGGTAAGACCCTGAAGTTCCCATCTCAACCTTATCCAAAGTTCTTGTGGCATACCCCGCCCCGATTTCGCCATTAATTGCAGTCATTGTAGCGCTGGCAACGGCGGCCGCTGAACTAATTCCGCTGACGTCAACCTCGATACCGGTACGGCCGGGAACGGTAGGACCGGCATCACCGCCCGCCTTATCATACCACACATAATAATCGGAACCGATGGTGAAATAGTCGTTACTATCCAGATCCGCCTTTTCCCCACAAGTTATTGCCGCACACTCGGTAAAGGGCTGAGTATCGGTTTCATGCCCCGCAAACAAATAATTGCCATTGTATTTGGTATTGGCGATTGCCAGGACCTGGTCATAAATACCCGCAACCTGTTGTGCCGCGCCTCGTCTCAATTCCGGATCCAGTTCATTGCCGGAATGCTCGGCAGCCACCTGTTTTGCCTGGCCCAGCAGGTCGTACAAATTCTCCAGCAATGTATCGGTGAACTCGGTCCTGCTCTTTGCGCCAGTAATATTATTCTTGTACTGCTCGATGGAGGAAAGGGTTTTCCGATGATCAAGCACCTTGCCCATCCCGATGGGGTCATCGGAAGGCCTGTTGATGAGTTTTCTCGTCGCAACCCTTTCTTCGGCCTTCAGAAGCTGTGCGGAATTCCTGAAAAGATCGCTCTTAACGAGATTTACCATCTGCCTGTTGCTCACCCGCATTTTTTTCTCCCGGGTTAGTGATTTACACCATGTTGATAAGGGTTTGGAGCATTTCGTCCGTGGTGCCGATTAATTTGGCAGCGGCATCATAGCCCAGCTGGAATTGTACCAGGCTTATCATCTCTTCATCCAGGGAGACCCCTGAAATGGATTCACGGTAATTCTCCAGATGACTCGCCATGGCAATGTGGTGGTCATGGCTCATAACGGCCTGCTTGACCTTATTCCCCACCCCGCTGACCATTGAATTATAGTAACTATCAAACGTCGTGGTATTGGCGTTCATCATGAGGGCATGCTGTAACTCGGCAATATCGATTGCGTTACTGTTATCTCCGGGCGCTCCCGCGGCTGTTCCGGAAGCGGCAATCTTGTTTGAATCCGCGGCAACGGCCGCATCCACCGCAAAGTCATTTCCCGCCAGGGTTCCGGAAAAGAAATCTCCTCCAGCCGTACCATTTCGGTCAAATCCGCTTCTATGAAGAGAATTAAGGCCATCATCTCTTCCATCGATCCGTTTGGTAATGGCGAACCCCGTCTCTTTACCGGAGACGGCGGAATCGGCGGAATCCGTTGCAACTCCCGCAACGGCATTGGTGATTGTCAGGGTAGCCCCTCCGGTTACGGATGCATCGAAATCAGTCACACCATCAATGGCCGCCGCCGTCTTGGAGGCTACCTGGGCCGCTGTATCAGTGCTTAATATGTCAACCTGTATCCCGGTACCTCCGGGAGCAGGATCTGTGCCGGTTCCATCTTTCTTGTACCAGACATAATAGTTCGTATCAGGCGAGTTGACCGCAAAAAATTCTCCTCCGTTCAGCGTAGAAGCAGCGCCCGCTACCACCTCCGTGGATTCGACACCCTTTATGCCGTTAACGAGATCCTCCATTTTTCCTTTGTACTCCGGGATGACGACGTCTCTTACCTCAAGCCATCCCTTCAATTTTCCACCGGAGATGGTATTGTTGATACTCACCGTCGGATCAGAAGCCCACACCACATCCTTATGCCCCGTGTCACCGACCATGGTCGATAAATCGGGGGAACTGGCGCCACTCACCAGGCTGCCCCCACCCTTCAAGCTGACATTGATACTTCCGTTGCCATCTTCATAGGTGTCGACATCTATCATCAAGCTGAGGTCATTGATTGCCAGATCACGAGTATCTCTGAAGTCATTGGCTTGGGCGCCGCCCCCTTCGGCTTCTATGATCCTCTGATTGAGATCAGCGATTTCAGACGCTTTCAAATTAATTTCATCAACGGTTGCCGTTATGGAGAGATCCAAGTCATTTTGAAGTGGTGAAAGATTGTTGTAGGTATTTTGGAATTCAAAAGCCAGGGTTTCGCTGTTCCCCAAAAGGGCGACCCGCTCAACATTGCCGGAGGGATTGTTGACCAGGTCCTGCCAGGCATTCCAAAACTCGCCCATGGTTTTGCTCAGGCCGTCATCCGAACTCTCGTCAATGATTATTTCCACCCTTTCGAGGGCGGTTTTTTGGGCATCCCACCTTCCCAGTTCCTCATTTTCATTTTGGATCTGAGTACCCACAAACCGATCATAAACCCTTTCAGATTCCCTGGCGTTTACACCCGTCCCGATTATGCCCTGGGGCGTTACCATCGGCGTGCCCGTCTGTAGGTTTGCTTTCTGGCGAGAGTAGCCCGGCGTATTTACATTGGCAATATTGTGTCCGGTAATCTCGAGGCCTTTCTGTTGGGCCAAGAGGGATCTCGCCCCGATTTGCAATACCCCATATATACCGCTCATACTTAACTCCTCATTCCACCTTCAAGCATCTTCGTGTTTTTCGTGGTTTGGTTTTGCCTGACACGCTGCATCTATTATCGGCAATAGGCAAATAAACCTTTAGCCCCGCTTAATCCCTATTCATGAAGAGCCCTGATGATCATCTGGGAAACATGGGGCAATGGGGCAACCTTTTTGGCTGCTCCGAGCTCTATGGCCTCCTTGGGCATCCCGAAGACAACACATGTCGCTTCATCCTGAGCGATGGTATAGGCACCGCTTTCCTTCATTTCCAACAACCCTTTGGCCCCATCGGCTCCCATGCCCGTGAGTATGGCGCCCACAGCATTCTTTCCGGCACTTTTGGCGACTGATCGGAATAGGACATCGACACTCGGCCGTTGATAATGAATCAGCGGACCGTCCTTTATCCTCACAACATAATTTCCACCGCTTCTTCTGAGTACCATATGCTTATTGCCCGGCGCCAACAGGGCGACTCCGGGAATCACGTGGTCGTTATCGCGCCCCTCACGCACTTCCATGGGGCATACATCATTAAGCCGTTGGGCAAACCCGGCCGTAAAGGTCTCCGGCATATGTTGCGCAATGACCGTTCCCGGGGTGGTCACCGGCAGACCGCTGAGGACCGCCTCTATGGCCTTTGTTCCACCGGTGGAGGCCCCTATGGCGACAATTTTATGGGTTGTTTTAAAATTAATGGGTCCCACCTGTGGTTTTACAATCCCCTGGATGGGTTTTTCGTTACGAGGTTCCACCCGCGCCGATGCAGCCGCCCTGATGGCACGCGCCAGATCCCGGGAAATATTCTTTGTAGAATATGCCGAACCCGGTTTACAAAAGACTTCTATGGCGCCCAAGTCCAAGGCTTTGAGTGCCGTCTCACTGTTTTCGGGGGTCAAAGAGCTCACCACAACCACGGGCAAGGGGAAATGTTTCATCAGTTTTGAAAGGAATGTGAGGCCATCCATTTTTGGCATTTCGATATCGAGGGTGACAACATCCGGGCGTAGATTGACAATCTTGTCGCGTGCCACATAAGGGTTCACAGCGGTCCCAATCACCTCAATATCCCTATGCCGCGATAATTCATCGGCCAAAATCTTCCGCACAACCGCGGAGTCATCTACAATAAGGACTTTGATCATCTTCTCCTCCCGTCTTTCACAAGGGCTATGGCAAAATAACGTCTTTGGGTATCTCCCCATCGAGGAACAAGAAAAGAACGCATTGACCTTCATCAAGGTCAAGATTCACCTTGGCTGAAGGTTCAAGTCCAGCCGCTATTCCCGCTCCCTTCTTCATCTCCTGATCCGCGGGAAGAACCTTGGGCACACCTATGTCAAAAACCACCTCATCCCCCGCAATGGCAGGGAGAAGATTGCCGCAAATGACATTCATTGTCTCCTTGAGAGCATCAGACCGGTGATCTTCCGTGGTCTCCTCAGCATCATCAAGGCCTAACATGTTGCCGGCCAACTCCTGCAGGACTTCGATGGACATCGTCACAACCAGGGTCCCTGAAAAAGGACCTTTAAACGAAACACTCCCTCCGACCATGGCGTCTCCTGGTTGACCTTCTTCACCTTCATCCCGAAAAGCGAATATGAAGGCCAGTTTTTTTAACGTGTCAATCGTCACTTGAGACATTACCTCTTCAAGTTTAGCTCTCATCATTCTCTCCAAGTCCTAAGAT
>JAERTK010000281.1 GCA_016844935.1 Desulfobacteraceae bacterium
CGGAACACCCTATGATGCCAATACCAAGTGGGCCTACAAGGGTGGCAAATGCTCTGCCGGAAAAGATGGGAGCTATAAATCTCTCATCGCCTGCCAGCAGGCCAATATGCATTATAAGTGTGAAGAGCAGCAAATAGACCCGGATACGGGTGGCCCCACTTATAAATACTGTATCGTGGATCCCCAGGGGACCATGACATGGGAGGCGTGTCAGTCCAGTTGTAAAAATTAGAGATGAAATATGGACTCTATATTCCGCTCGCCTGTATGGTTCTGTTTTCCTTTTGGGACCTTTTCACAGGCGGGCCTGACCGCTGGGTCGATGAGCTGCTCACCAATGCCCTGGTGATCGGCCTGGGCTGCCAGCTGTTGGGCTTTTCGGTGGGGCATCTGTTTAAAGCGGATGCCGTGGCCGAACACATCGGCTGGAAAAAGGGAAGTCCGTTTCAGCTGGAGGTGGGCATTGCCGACCTCGCCATCGGAACACTGGGAATACTGTGCGCCTGGTTTTCAAGTGGTTTCAGGCTGGCAACCGTTGTGGCGGCCACCATCTGGCTTTGGGGGTGCGTGGCTGGCCACATTCGGGACATGATACGAAACCGGAACTTTTCACCGGGAAGCGCCGGATTCGTCTTTTATTGGGGGCTCTTTTACCCCGTGTTCCTGATTGTACTGCTGTTCCTGGCAGCTTAGTCCATCTTATTTTACTCAGTTCAATAAGGAGGGCACCATGCAAAAAGATGAAAGAAGTCTTGAACCTTCGCAAAACGGCATGACGCGCCGGCGTTTCATGGAAACCGTGGTGATCGGGTTCGCCGGAACGTGCCTGTGCATATCCTGTGACGGGTCCGGTTCCAGTGACTCGAGCCCGTTTTACGATCCAACGGGGGTATACAAGAACCTTTTCAACACCTGCAATGCCCATCAGGGGCACCTTGCGCCGCCTGACGGGGAAACGCCCGGCGGCGAAAAATTTCATCCCGTCATGGTATTTTTCCAGTCGCTCTTCCAGTATCCCACAAACAGTGACCTCATGAAAAAGGAGTTCGCCGATTTCTTTAATAAAGAATACAAGAGGATGCGCGATGCTTCCCCCGACGTTCTGGCCATGATCTTTTCGTGTCTCGGGGATGCCACCGATCAGAAAACCGTGGAGCAAATCACCCAAGACCTCCACGATACATACCCCGGCCCGGTGGGTCTATTGGGAGCGGAAGATGTGGCGGCATCCCTGACCCAGTTTTTCCTTCCATTTGGGTTGGCCGCCCAGGATCCGGATTCGGAAATGGTCTATGCCTACCCGTTTGTTTTCGGCATGGGCGACGCCAATTATGCCCTGATCATGGGGATCTTGCTCGATATGGGGCAAGAGAAGGAATGGGGCGAGAATTTCTGGGGAAAAGTGGGGGACTACCTGTACGACCCCACCAAGGGAACAAAGGTTCAATATTGCTGGAAGCCTTCCAAATACCGTATTATTCCGGCGCAGTTGAATACGGGGACGGATGAGACGAAAGCATTCGAAAACTACGTAAAACAATTCTTACACCCATGGGACGTGATGAAGACCTACCTGGACAACAGCGCCATAAAATACTGGAAGCCCTATTATTGCGGGTGCATGAGCATGCTCAGGCAGAAAGAAGGTGACCAGGCGGTGTTTGCGAACTGGTTTTCTAATAATGAAACAAACGAAAACAAGTTCGATTTGTCCCTGAGGCGGACGCGCCCCATAAATCCTGAAACGGGCGAGCCGGACGTTACATTCAAGGATAGAAGTGACGGCCTTACGGCCAAAATGGCCGATGCCGAAGACAAGCACCTGGCCCACCTGGGCTATAATTTCAAGAGAGGCGGCGAGGGTGAACACAATTACAGTGAATTCATGTGCAACTGCCACCTGAACTGGTGCATCGAACACCGCCCCCGAAACCAATACTGGGGTCAGCAGGTCATCGGTGAAGCGGAAGGCGTTACCTGCCAGCCCATACAGAGAGGCCTTTACCGGGTGCATGTGATTCCAGGCGCCTGTAACACATGCCAGAAATGCTATAGCACGGATCCCCCCATGAAAGAGGAAGGCGGTGAAACGGTTCAGACGTTTTTGTGTCCGGCGGGTGCCATTTCAAAGGTGGGCGAAGAAGGGATCGCCATCGACAAAGAGCGGTGTCTGGGGTGCCTCCTCTGCGTTCGAAACTGCTTTAACGTCCGGAAATCGGAAGCGAATATCGCCTTGTGGGTTGAATCCATGCCCGAACCGGATCCCCACCCTCTGGAGGATGCCATTCCGGAAACCCACGTAGATATGTTTACGGCGCGTCAAAAAACTGCACTCGATTATAAATGGACGAAATTTCAGTATGATGTGGGTTGACTGGCAGCTCCTTGGAGATGTGAGCAAAAAAAGGAAAAAAGCGGCGATTGCGGCACAGTGTTGTTATGGGAAAAGGAAATTTGAAAAACCTTAGCTTATATACGCCTTTTCCTAGCCATGCCGTTTTAGGGACATCCATAAGTTTAAAAGTTTATCAAAACAGATACAAATCCATTCTCTGCCAGGAAGATTCATGCCTTGCAACGAAAATCGGAATCTCCCAACCCGCAGTGAGTCTGTCCTTTCAAGGTGGGGGGGAAGAATCGTAAAAGAGATGAGGTTCGAGCCGTACGTCCCCCCAGGCAACCATCCGCCGATGCACTGATCCCGCCGCGCGTATACAATTTTATTGTGACTTTTCAGGTGTAACCGGTGTAATATCAAAAACGGGCCATGGCTTTGAAAGGCCGTTGTTTGGTTTGGCAAAAACGCTTGGAAAGAGGGGGGGGGCAACATGAAAACCTGGATTAAACCAGCATTTTTTCTACTGGCGGGTCTGTGCATATGGATGGGGCTTTCCGGATGCGGCGATAGCGGCAGTGTCACCGTATCCAATGAAGCCCAAACCAATCGCGTGCATCTGATCAATGCCGAGGGCGGTACCATGACCCCGGCCGCCGAAAACGGGACTTTCACCCCTACCTCGGAAAACGAGGCGATTACATTTTCCCTGGAAGGCGTAAATTCGGCGCTGCTCTGGTATTCGGACAGGCCGGGCAGGGACGCGGGGAAAGCCGAGGTTGGCGAGTTCATAAGTGCCTGGGATGCCTATTACGGTGAAACCCGGCCCAACGCGGTACTGTCGTACTCCGTATCCGGGACCGAGGATGTACAAATCATTTATCTGCTGATGGAAAAACCGGAATACGACGCGTCCAAAAGCACCCTCGGATTTAGCGGGCGGGTTCTGAATGCCACAAAGCCCGTATCCCCGGATCATATGGCGTTTGAAACGTGCGTATTGACTGTCCTCAACAATGTGAGTGACGTGGCGGAAGCGTCCACCATCATACAACACGCCAAAAAGGCGGTTATCGACACCACGGGCGGCGACGAATACCGCGTTACATTGGAGGCCATCATTCCCGAAACGGTTTTTGTGGACAACGCCCCCGGCCGAAATTCCTATGGGGAAACAGTCGGTCCCTTCTTTGTGGATCAGTGGGAAAACCGGTTTGCGGACGGCCTGCCCAACGCCTCCCTGTATGGTGTCACGGAAACCGGGGAACTGGATATCTTCATCCTGACCCTTGCCAATCCGGTCATTGATCCGGAAAACAATGCCATCCGGTACACCGCCTCCTTATTGGAACGTGAAGGTGAAATTCCCGTTTCCCTGGAGGCTTCAATCCTGCTCATCGATTCTTCCGAAGGCGTGGCGGACGTCCCGGACATCTGTAACGCCACCGGAGGACGGACGTTTCTGGTTTCCAACAACTGCGGTGCCGCATCTAGCACCTGTACGGAAAAGAAAAGCCTGCACGTGAGCAGCGGCACGCTGCAGTTTGCGCCAAAGTGTCTTCAGAACATGTGTGCCGGGGACCCACCCGTTACTGTCAATCTTCCGGAAGGGAGTAACTATGCTTTCTGGGCGGGGGAGTACGGGTCTTCCACCCTGTGCGAAGTGGCCATCGCCAAGAGCGGGGGATGGGACGGGTACAATCTTTCCTTTAACAAGGGATTTGATATCGGTATGACCCTGGTGGCTCCGGAAGGGATGGTGGTCCCGAAAATCGTGGCCAAGACTAGCAAAGCCTACAGCGCTTATCCGCTGCCGAGCACCCTGCCCGACTGCTGGGCGGCGCCCTGCACCCAACCGAACTATTCCCATGCGCCCATCCCGGGAGGGTCATACCACCTGTTTTTATGCAACCAGACCGGTGAAACGGCCAGCACACCCGGTACTTACGGGTGCGCCCTCAATGAATGTCCGCCGGGCGGTGACATGAATAAGTGCACCGACTGGAAAAGTCTGCCGTGCCAGGGAACCCCCAAGCTCACAGGGGGCGACTGCGCCGAGTCCTGTCCGGGAACGTAGGGACGGCGGGAGAAATTATGGGCACCCTACCCAGGAGCGTGGGAACCAGGCATGGTTTATACCCAGGGGTCATCATAAATGGCTTTGTGGTCGGTTCCCTTCAGGAGCTTTTCTTTGACTTGTTGTGTGACCCTCCTGATCTGCTGGGGATTGTCGCGGAACAGGATATCCATAGGAGTTTCACAAAGATTCTTAGCTTGAAATTTACATTTGGCAATCTCTCAGAGAGATGATGAAGTACGGCATCTATATTCCGCTGGCCTGTGTGGTTCTGTTTTCCCTGTGGGATCTTTTCACAGGCGGGCCTGACGGCTGGGTCGATCAGCTGCTCACCAATGCCCTGGTGATCGGTCTCGGCTGCCAGCTGCTGGGGTTTGCGGTGGGCCATCTGTTTAAAGCGGATGTCATTGCCGAACACATCGGCTGGAAAAAGGGGAGCCCGTTTCAGCTTGAGGTGGGTATTGCCGACCTCGCCATCGGTACACTGGGGATCCTGTGCGCCTGGTTTTCAGGCGGTTTCAGGCTGGCAACTGTTACAGTAGCCACCATCTGGCTCTGGGGGTGTGTGGCCGGTCATGTCCGGGACATGATACGGAACCGGAACTTTTCGCCGGGCAGCGCCGGTTTTGTCTTTTACTGGGGGCTTCTGTACCCCGTGTTTCTGATCGGACTGCTGTTCCTGGCGTTTTAGCTCGGCGTGTTTCACTCAGTTTAACAAGGAGAGCACCATTTCCAAGGTGGGCGAAGAACAACATGAGCAAGAATAAGTTGATGAACTCCTGGTGCCCTGGACATGAACTAGGACTGATGGTTGTCAATCAAAGGCTTTGTCTTCCCGTAACTGATTCCCCCGTTTCCCCAGCGACTCTGCGATAATGGCTGTGACGAGGGCATTCATGCTGACACCTTCCTGTTTTGCCCGTGCGGAAAGTCGCGCGTGCAGGCTTCTAGGAAGACGTTGGACAAAACGACCGCTTGCTTTCCCGGCTCCGGGTTCAGGAACCGGATCGTTAAATTCCCTGGCCGTTTCAACCCACGAATGGACGGCATCGATGCCGTTATCTATGGTTTCTTCTATGGTTTCACCATCCGATACACACCCGGGCAGATCTGGAAAGCTGATGAAATATCCTCCACCTTCATCATTGGTCAGTGGCCTGATTTCAAATGGGTAGTTCAGTTGGTGGGCCATTGCTTTATTCTCCCTCTATTTGATCCAGTAAATCCAGGAATTTCTTGATGTAAATTGGTTTTATGGGCCTATGAGCCGGAACGGAGAGTTTCGCCCCGTTAACATGCCGAAAAATCACATGACTTGTTCCGGGTTGGCGCCATGAAATGTCAAATTGTCCGGCAATGTGTTTCAGCGTATCGATCCCCCAACCTTGGGGATTGTTGCGCATTTTGCTCAATCGTTTTTCAATTTTGCTCGTGGTGAAATGATACTATTGGCGATATCATTTGTCAACTTTGTTTCGAATTGAGAGGTATATTTCCGAAACGCCAATGCTGAATTAATTGGCAGGAGGCTTTCATGTCATCTTTTGTCAGGTGTGCGTATGGGTGATGGGGCAGATCCCCCACCACGGAATCTATGGCCGCCCAGGGATCTTGCCAGATCTTCTTTTCCTTAGTGGGATGGACCCCCGTCAAGTCAAGCAGGCCGCTGACAAAAACCATTTCGCTGGTCATGCCCGCCTGTACAACAGAAAGGCCTCTGTTCGCGGCGAAAAGAGCGCGCCCCCACCGATAATGAGCACCTGTGTTTCCAAATCAGGCATGAATTTCGTTCTCAAAACAGTAAGAAGGATTTATCATATTGTAACGGCTACATACAGTGCGTTGTCTGCCCCTGGGGCGGATCCTGGCAGGTGTTGCAGTTGCAGCAATTATCAGAGGGGGCCAGCGTGTCAAGGCCCGCGGCCTCGACCTTCACCCTGCAGGTGCTTTGATCTTCGAGCGTGACAGTCACCACGTTTCTCGCACTGGGTACGGAACTGTCACAGAGGCCAAGGGTCCAACTGGTGTCCAGTGTGGCGGATGTGCACCCGCCAGTGGCGTCCGGTGTGACGATGATTCCCACTTGACCGGCATTGTCCGGGTTCTGGCAGCCATTGGGGTTGGGGCAGTCGCTCGCCCCCCCGCATCGCCAATACCACCCGTTCACCTGAAATCCAATCTTATATTCCCCAAACAGATTCGAAACCGTTACGGACGTCACCTGGTTGTCGGGTGCGTCTTTGGGCGTACTGCCTTCAAAGAATGTGAGGGACGGGCCTCCGCAACCCGGCAGCAATTGTACCTGATTGTCCACTTGCATGGTTACGGTATCCTCGGTTTCCTCCTCCTGTGGTTCCAGGATATTGACGGTGTAAGTGGCTCCGGGATCCTTGGTGACCTGGCAATCTGCTGTTGTGGCACAAGTTCCCCCCTGGTTGCAGTCAGCCGGTACCCGCGAGGTACATGCAGAGCACCCGAATGGATAAACACCATCGGAATCCAGGTAGCCTTGATCCGAGGTGACAGGCCCGATGGTTGTTCCTTCGCTCGACACAATACTGACGGGTACGCTGAAACCGTTAACCAGGCTGATGTCAATGGTATCCCGGCCATCGGATTGCGCGTAAATGGTAAATTCTGCCTGGGTCGTGGCGCAACCGGTCCATGGCAGATCACCGCCGATGGCATAGTTTATGTTGGCATGGCAATCGGTCTTTTTGAATACAAATTCTTGTTTATTCTTTGGCGTACTGCTTTTGCCCTGCAGCGTGAAAGTACAGATATAGGGGTTGGTACCTTCCACTTTGCAGAAATCAGAAAAGTCTGAAGGCTGATAACATGAACTCTCGACAAACCCTAAGTTAACCGTTACATCATTGGCTTGATTGTTGGTCAATATAACCCTTGTATAATTATCCGGAGAGTCGATCAACAGAGTTGCACTCAACAGGGAAGCGCCCTCTGTGAGATCCCCCGTTAATACCGTTGCATCATAGGAAAAAATGTTGTTTTGATATGTCGGGTTATCAAGCTCCAATGCGAGCAATTTCAATTCACCCGCTTCCGTATAGGCACTCAAAGAGGCGTTGGGGGACGCTTTGCTGAAATAGAAATTCCAATTCTCTGTCATTGAAAGGGCGGTATTTGTTTCAACACCGGAACCCGGTGCATTTTGTATCTGGAACAGTTCCGGATAAACATTGTTCAAATGGAGTTTATACACGCCATCCGTCTCTGTTGACTCGAAAAAAGCGTCTGGCGCAATTTGAGCAAAGGACCAGGTATTGGCTTCGCCTTCAGGGCTGTTATCAAATACGGTTATCTTGATGTACCCAATGTCCAACGGGGTATCGGGGTGTTTGACGTCCATTGTAGATCCCAGCAACGTCACCTGAAAAGTGAGACGGTCCGTTTCAGAGTCATAAACAGGGTTTTTAAATTTTAAATAGAGGCCGTCATTGGTTTCCGCCTCTTTCAGGTAGCCATCTAAAATGCCGTTTGGAGAAACCTCGCCATAAATCTTGGGCCACACATCAATATAGTCTTGTACGGTTTCCATGCCCGATTTGTGTTCCGGGCTCTCTGTATACCAAAGTACATTTTTCGACACGTCCTCCAGGGTCAGCGTGTATTCCCAGCTTTCATCTGCGGTATAAACGGTTTCTTTTCCAGCACTTTCAACAACGGGCGAAAGTATCCCGCTGTCCGTGGACATTACATACACACGATTGGTTGGAATATTGGGTGGGACAGGGGAACTGCCGTTATTGCTGTCGCTGCACCCCAAAGAAAGGATTAAAAGAAAAACGGACATCGCAGAACTGACCAGAACCGCAAGCAACTTTCTCATGCCTTTCTCCCTTAATGCCTGTCCGTTTAATTCATTGTTCTTTATACCCAGAGTGCATCATAAATGGTCTTGGGGTTGGTCCCTTTTTGGAGTTGCTCCATAATCTGCTCGGTGAGCCGTTTCATTTGCCGGGAGTTCAGGTCTTTTGAAAGGCAGTCTTTTATAATCGATGAAAGCATATCCGGCTCAAGCCCGGCGTGGTGAAGACTCTCACTCGTTTCGATGACAGCGGCCAGCTGCCTGGAAGGCTTTCCCTTGCCCCAAATCAGGACGTCTTTAAGGAATGAGGGGTCCTGACCGCTTTCCAGAGCAAAGGCTGTGACATTCAGCAAGGTTGGGTCAGTTTCAATTGACGCTCCGTGATCTGTTTCAGTCAATAAGGCCCTTGCCTTCTTAAAAGCTGCGTGCCTGTTGTGAACAGCGGACTTGAGGACATCCGGTTGCGCTCTTTCTAAAACACCTTCCTGGAGCTTGAGGAAAAGATGTTTTGAAGCAATGTTTGAAAGATCATTTTGAAACAGTGGTTCCATGATTGCGCGGGCGTGTTCGGGCAGGGAACGGGCCATGGTTGTATATTCGCTCGGAGTGAATGCATATGGTTGATCAAATTCCCGCAAGCCGTCATTGAGCAAGAGTACGCTGTTCTTGTAACCAAAACCATCACCGCGGAGGAACGCTCCGTCATCGTCCGGGACAATCCGTGATCCATCGATCAGGAAAGAATATTCATATCTTCCCGGTGGCAGTTTGATGTCAATGACCCAGTATCCAAGGGCGTCAGGACCCTTCAAACGAAATGCTCCCGGCGTCCAGTCCGAAAAGGTCCCCACCAGTTCCACCTGCTTTGCCGACGGGGCGCGTAAATCCAGCACCACCGGAACTAAACCGGTTTTTTCGGGCGTCTGAAAAAAGGTGAGACCGGCCAGAAAAAACAACATGGCCAAAGCCCCAGCCATCCCAGGGACGGCCCAGAAACGCCGCTCAGGCCAGAATGATTTCAGCCTGCCAGCCCATGAGAGACGTGGCTTGTCTGGAAGTGCTGCCATAACCCGGACTACAAAATCATCGGGTGCTTTTTCCTGATGGCTTTCCAAGAGCCTTAACTTGTCCTGGTTTTCCAAGTGGCGGGCCTCATGTTTCAAATTTTCTCACTTTGTGGTGTATCCCTTGCGGAATCTATTTCCTGCTCCGACAAATGTTGCACCAGTTGATCCCGTCCGCGTTTCACGCGCATCTTGGCGGCACTGGTCCCGATTTTCATGACAGCCGAAATTTCCTTGTAAGAGAACCCTTCCACGTGCTTCAAAAACAACGGGACGCGAAGTTTCCCCGGTATTTTATAAAGGGCGGTCATCAGATCGATTCGGCAATACTCCGGGTTTTGGCGCGGGTCGGGTTTAATTTCAGGATTCGGCTTGTGCACCTCGCGCCGTCTTGCCCGGCTGCGCAGCCGGTTCTTGCCCAGGTTTGTACAAATCGTAAAAAGCCAGTTCCTGAAACTACGCCGGGGATCGTAGCTGGCCAGCTTGCGATAGGCCTGAATAAAAGTCTCCTGGGCAAGATCTTCCGCCTCAAACCGATCCCTCATCCGGGTCAGCGCCATAAAATAGATCCGGTGTTGATACCTCTCTACAATTTCCGAAAATGCATCCCTGTGGCCATTCATGCATTTTTCTACCAGTATCGCGTCGGTTGGATGCATCTTGCCTTTCTTCCTATTACACCGCTCGGGCTGCTTTCGTCACATGACAGATGTCATTTTATTTCGAACATAACTCAATATCGTTCTCATAATTGGAGTAATTGTATCATCTTTTCCCTCAGATCCAAAGACAAAGATGGGGTTTTCACCATAAAAGGAATTCAGTGGATTGGTCGATTTTTTGCACAGTTCTTACAAAAATCATAACAAAACAGGGAGGATTCTAAATTTCGGGAGAGAGATGGCAAGCTTTATGAAAACGTCGCTCAAAACTGCATTGTTGAGATTACTTTTTCGTAGGATTGGTTTCGGGTGCTGACCAATTTTGGAGCCAGTATAGACCCTTGTCAGTCAAGCGATAACGTTGGGTCGGGCTTCGGGGGGAATCGGGTTGGGTACGGTTGACCCAGCCACGTTCCAGGGCCGGGTTTAAATAATTTTCCCTGAAGGTCGGTCGGTGAGAAAGTCCCAACACATTCATGAGATCTGTGCCGCCCATTTCGTTGCCACCAATGGCTCCAATCAGCAATGCTACTTGGTCGGTTACTGGGTCGTTTACTTGATCGGTGGAAAGGGTCTCACGTATCGAATCGCGCAAGGCTTTCAGCATAAATTCAACAAAGGGAGTTGTATCGGCGCGTGCATCCGCTTCAGCGAGCACCCGATAATAATCCTCCTGCCGGTCCCGGATTACCGTTTCCACCGGCAGGTGGGCCAGCAATGGTTTCCAGTTTCGCAGGATCAGGGTTTGCCAGAGCCTTCCCATACGGCCATTGCCATCGGCGAATGGATGGATGAACTCCAGTTCGTAATGGAATAGACAGCCTGCCACCAGCGGGTGTTCTTCGGTGTCTTTCAGCCAGTCAAGCAGATCGGCCATCAGGAGCGGCACCCTGTCGGCAGGCGGCGCCATATGCAGCAGTTGTTCACCTCGGAATATGCCTACGCCACCGGAGCGAAAAACGCCGGGATGATCTATCAGTACCGACATCAATACCCCATGGGCTGCCAACAGGTCCTCCTGGGAGGTGGGTTCCCATCTTTCCATTGCCTCATAGGCGGCAAAGGCGTTGTGTACTTCCTGAATTTCACGCGGGTGGCCAAGTACCCGTTTCCCTTCAATGACCGCTGTGACTTGTTCCAAAGTGAGGGTGTTGTTTTCAATGGCCAACGAGGCCTGAATGGTGCGAATACGGTTTTCGCGGCGAAGGTGTGGCGTCAGATTCTCTTCAGCCAATACGGTATAACGCCCGATGAGCTCGCTGATCTGGGCCACCAGATTCAGAATCACCGGCGTGATGGTATAAGGCGGCTGGTATTCACTCTTTTTCATTACACACACTCACATCTTTAAGAATTTACAGATTTATTGTATATGATACAGGGATCTCTATAACGGGTAAACCAATTTATTTTATTGAAAATCCTGAGTATTCTTCAAGAGAAGCAGCAGTCCCGGTATGGCGATGAGGGTGCAAGCCATGAAAAAGTAGTCCCAACCCAGGCTTTTAGCCAGAAACCCGGTGGGCGCGGAGGCAAGAACTCTCGGAATACCCATGAGGCTGCTGAGGAGAGCATACTGGGTGGCGGTGAATTTTTTGTTGGTGATGCTGGCCATGAAGGCCACATAGGCGGTGGTGCCCATGCCGCTGCTCAAGTTTTCAAATCCGATGACCCCTGAAAGCATCGGTATACTATGGCCCACCCGGGCAAGGACGACGAAACCGGCGGTGGATGCGGCCTGCAGAATCCCGAAAATCCATAGGGATTTCTTGATCCCCAACCGAATCATGGCGACCCCTCCTAACAGGCTTCCGCCGATGGTGGCCCAGAACCCGAAGAGTTTCACCACAGTGCCGATCTCGGTCTTTGAAAACCCCATGTCCAGATAGAAAGGTGTGGTCATGGCACTGGCCATGGTATCACCGATTTTGTAAAAGAGGATAAAGGCCAGTACCCACAGGGCCCCGGGCCGGGTGAAATATTCCACCAGCGGCTCAATGACCGCTTCACGGAGGGTTGACGGTTTTCCAAGGGGCACCGGCGGTTCCGGAGTGACGAGGGTGGTGAGAACTCCGGGCAGCAGGCAGGCCGCCATGACGACATAGACCACCTGAAAAGAGACATGGTCCGCCATGATCAGACCGCCCCCCGAAGCCAGCAGCATGCCCACCCGGTAGCCGTTCACGTAGAGGGAACTTCCCAGGCCCAGTTCCGCGTCGGGCAGGTCTTCCCGGCGGTAGGCGTCCACCACGATATCCTGGCTTGCGCTGAAAAAAGTGACCAGAAAAGCCGCAAAGGCGACCATCCAGGGGTTGTTGGCGGGATCCGAAAGTCCCAGGCCCGCGATGGAAACCATCAGGGCCAGCTGGGCCATCAGGAGCCAACCCCTGCGTCGTCCCAGAAAGGGGAGGGTGAATCGGTCCAAAAGCGGGGCCCACAGGAATTTCACCGTGTAGGGAAGACCCACCAGGGCCATCATGCCGATGACCGCAAGATCCACCCCTGCTTCTTTCATCCATGCCTGGAGCACCGTGATGGTCAACAGCAGCGGCAGACCGCAGGCAAACCCCATGACCAGGGCCACCAGCATGCGACGGCTGAAAACGGCTCTCATAAGGGGCGTTGATTCTTCAGATGACATGTTGCGGGATATCACTCTGGGGTGAGGATCATAACCGTCTCATTAATTTCTTCGGGTGTGACGCTGCGTCTAAGGGACTCCATGCGCGTCATGACTTCCGCAAACCGCACCCCCTCTGCGGCGCTGATCCATTCCAGTTGCAGCCGTTCCGAACGAATACCCAGCTTTTCCATCTTTTTTTGGACTTTTTTGACGCGCTTCTCAGTCCAGATATTCGCGTCAATGTAGTGACAGTCCCCGATGTGGCAGCCGCTCACCAGGATGATTGGGGCACCCATCCTGAACCCGTCCCAGATGAATTTTTCATCCACACGGCCAGAACACATGGTACGGATCAGGCGTGCGTTGGGGGGATACTGGAGCCGGGAGACGCCCGCATAGTCGGCGCCGGCATAGGAGCACCAGTTGCAGGCAAATACCAGGATCTTTTCCTGCGGATCGGTTTCAAGCATGGCATGGGACTGTTCAAGAATCTGTTCATCGGTGAAATGATTCATGACAATGGCGTCAAATTTACACTCCGCCGCACAGGTGCCGCACCCGGCACAGGCTGCCGTATTAACGGAGGCGGGAATTTTCCGTTTCACGTCCACCGTGATGGCGTTGTAAGGACAGACCTCGGCGCATTTCCCGCAGGTTTTGCACTTTTTCTCGATCACCACGCTGGTGATGGGTTCGCTGGAAATTTCCCCCTTGTGCATGAGTCGGATAGCGCGTGCCGCCGCGGCGGAAGCCTGGGTGACACTTTCCTTGATGTCTTTGGGCCCTTCTGCGCAACCGGCGTAGAAGACCCCTCGAGTGGCCGCGTCAACCGGCTGCAGCTTAGGGTGGGCTTCCAGATAGAATCCGTCCGGGGTGAGCTGCAGGCCCAGCATTTCCTGGAGCCTCTGGGTACTGGAAGCGGGTTTCATGCCCAGCGCCAATACCAGCATGTCCACATCATGCATCTCCAGCTTACCGGTGGCGGTGTTTTCGATGGCCACCCGCAATCCCTTTTCGCTGCTCTCCTTCACGGTCCCGGGAAGGCCGCGAATGTATTTTACCCCCAGCCGGCGGCTTCGGGTGTAGAGATCTTCGAACCCCTTTCCAAAGGCCCTCATATCGATATAAAAGACCTTGATCTCCATGTCCGGGTAATGCTCTTTGAGCATGAGGGTACTTTTGACCGTGTTCATACAGCAGGTATTGGAACAGTAGCTGCCCCCCTTTCGGACGGACCTTGACCCCACGCACTGCACAAAACCGATGGATTTGGGGTGTTTTCGATCCGTCGGGCGCACCAGCTCGCCTTGTGTGGGGCCTCCCGCGTTGATGAGGCGTTCAAATTCGAGGCTGGTGAGAACATTTTCGAACCGGGAATAGGCGTACTCATCCATTTCCGTGGGGTCGTACACTTCAAGACCCGTGGCCACCACGATGGTTCCCACGTTCAGGGCGATCTCCTCATCGGACATGTGAAAATCGATACACCCCTTGTCGCAGGCATCTTTACATTTGGCGCACACCACCGGGTTGTGCCCCAGGCACTCATTGACGTTGATGACGTAGGAGGAGGGAACCGCCTGGGGAAAAGGGGAGTAGATGGCCCTGCGCGAAGAAAGACCCAGGTTGAATTCATCAGGCCGGATCACCGGGCAGGCGTTGGCGCAGTCCCCGCATGCGGTGCACTCTTTTTCATCCACATAGCGCGCTTTTTTAAGGATGCGAATGTCAAAATTCCCCACATACCCTTTGACATCCACCACTTCACTCATGGTATGGAGCGTGATCCTGGGATGTCGACCGACATCCGTCATTTTCGGCCCCAGGATTCAGATGGAACAATCCATGGTGGGAAAGGTTTTGTCAAGCTGGGCCATCATCCCCCCGATGGTGGGACGTTTTTCCACCAGGGCCACTTCGTAACCGTTGTCGGCCAGGTCCAGGGCTGCTTGAATGCCTGCCACCCCCCCGCCGATGACAAGTGTGCGCTTGGTGAGGGGAATGGTTTCTTCCGTGAGCGGTTCCAGAAGGCGGATGCGCGAAACCGCCATCCGCACCAGATCAAGGGCTTTTTGGGTGGCCGCCTCCGGCTCCTGCATGTGTACCCAGCTGCATTGCTCCCGCAGGTTGGCCATTTCCATGAGGTAGGGGTTGATACCGGCCGACTGGAGCATCTGCTTGAAGGTGGGTTCATGCAGCCTGGGCGAGCATGATGCCACCACCACCCGGTCCAGGTTGTGTTCCAGGATATCGTTCTTGATCTGCTGCTGCCCGGGCTCGGAGCAGGCATATCCGATATCCTTGCTGACCGTCACATTTTCAAGATCTCCGGCAAAGGCCGCCACCTGTTCACAATCCACGGTCTTGGCGATATTTAAACCGCAATGGCAGACATATACACCGATTGCGGATTGCGGATTGCGGATTGCGGATTGATTTTCTTTAGATTCAACCATCATTTATTCTTCCTTATTCCCATTCAATCGTTTTCGCCAGAACGCTGGTAAGGTCCATCATCTCCATTTTCAGTTCTTCCCCTTTAAACGGATCTTCCATGGCACAGCGAAGGTGGATCTGGCACTTGGGGCAACCGGTGACCAACAGGTCGCTCCCCGTGTCTTTGGCCTGGCCGATGCGTTTGACCTGAAGGGCCTTGCTGAATGAATCGCAGCCGATCCAGGCGCTGTTGCCGCAGCATATGGCGTTGGCCCCATGGTCCCGCATTTCGCTGAAAGCCTCCGGGTTCAAGCGGCTGATGAGTTTCCTGGGCAACTCCGGGCGATTTTCAAACCGGCTTAACCGGCACGGATCCTGGAAGGTCAATTTGCGGTTCAGTGGTTTGAACCCCACAGCCCCCTTGTCGATTTCGTTCTCCAGAAAATCATAGATGTGAGTGACCTTGAAATCCAGGTCAATTCCCTGTTCCGGGTAGTCACGGCAAAGGGTCCTGTAGCACTCAGGGCATGCGGTCACCACTTCTTCGATGCCGGCCTCATGAAGAAACGCCGCGTTCAGGCGCGCCAGTTTCAAAAAGTTGGTTTTGTCCCCGGACCAGAGGAGATCATGGCCGCAGCAGCGCATGTTTTCAAGGATGGCAGGATGAATGTCGAAAAAATTGAGCAGCCGGATACTGTCCACCAGGATATCCCGTGTGTTGAGACCGATGTGCCGGCTGAAAAACAGGTCAAAATAGGGTGCGCATCCCCCGAAAAAGAGGGTCTTGCTCTTTTTGTCGATGGTGACGTCGTCGGGCAGCCAATTCCATTGCCTGATTTGGAGGTCAACGGAAGTCATGGTCCGCATGAGGGAATGGAAAAACCCGCCATGCACGGCGTGCGTATCCAGCCTGTTTTCCACCACCACATCCCGCAGATCTCTGATAAACCCTGAGAAATCAACCGCTGAAGGGCATCTTTCATAGCACAGGCCGCAGGTGAGACACGACCAGATATCATCCTGGACGGAGGGGCTGGTAATCTCGCCGGAAATGGCCGCATTGGCCGTGGCTCTGGGAGAAAACGGTTTCCCCACAAGGGTCAGGGGGCAGGCGGAAGAACATTTTCCGCAATCCTGGCAGGCAAACACATCGTAAAGGGCCGCCAGATGTCTTACGGCTTCGTCGCGATCTTTTTTGGGTTTTTGAACCACCGTGGGTACCACCGGGCTTGGGCCCATTTTCTTGATTTCAGCCGAGAAGGTATGGAGGAATTCAAGGAGGGGTTCCGATTCATCGGGCAGGAAGGTGGCCAGGCGCAGTCGCTCTTTCCCCAGTCCCAGCAGTTCCAGTATGCCACGGGTGTCCTCCACATGGCCCTGGGCGTTGGTGGTGCCGGTGCCGTAGCGGCATGTGCCCGGGCTGCAGCCCACCAGGGCCACGCCCTCGGCGCCCATTTCAAAACACTTGAAAAGAAGGGCCTTGCTGATTCTGCCGGTGCAGGGAATCCGCACCATTTTAATTTCCCCGGGGATCGAGGCCGCCTGATCCTGGAGCACCTGGTACGCGGAATGGGGTCCCCAGTTACACAAAAAAAGAATGATTTTTGAATCTGTCATAATGTTTACCAAATGAATTAAATCAGGGCCAAATGAATTAAATCTGGGCCAGCAGAACCTCTTCCAGTATCTGCTCCAGGTATTCCTGGTTTCGATAGGGGCTGTCCGCCGCATTGGACGGGCAAATGGAAATGCAGTTGCCGCACCCCTTGCAGAGCGCTTCATCCACCAGGGCGTGCCATCCCCCCACCTCGTTGGGCTTGAAGGAGACGGCCCGGTATGGACATATCTCAATGCATCTCCCGCACCCGCGGCATCGTTGTTCATCCACCACAACGGTAAAGCCCTTGCTTTGCCGTGGGCCTCTGGGCATGACGGCGGCGGCCAGTACGGCGGCGGCCGATCCGCCCTTTCGCTGGGAAATTTGAATGCCGGGGGCGGATGTCACAAACAGGCCGGAAATGGGGGTGGTTCCGGGGTAATGAAAGGGGATGTCCGGAACCCCTTTTTTCTGCATGTTAACGGTCAGAGCCGTTGCGGGAAGACCCCCCTGGTGAACATAAGGGACCCGGCGGCTCGCATTTTCCCCCAGGATAATGGCGCCCACCTGCATAACTTGGGAAAAATCACCGGTTTCCACCGTAATTTGAAAATCTCCCAGGGTGCCGCCGATGGCTGTAATCTGGGAGCCGTGGAAGCAATGGATATTGGGGTGATCAAGTGTCTTTGTAAGCGGCTTGTCCTGGGTTCCGAACAAGAAGACCTCATACCCCGAGGAGGCCAGGGTCTGTGCACTGTACACGGCCGCTTCAGACTCACCGATGACCGCCGTGGTGAAATTGTAGTCCCGCATGGGCGCCGGAAGGGGTCTCAAATGTCTGGCGCGGTTGATGGATCGCCCGATCAATCCTTTCAAACCTTTGGTGGCAGCGGAGGGGCTATTTGGCAGGTACCGCAACACCTCGCCCCTCAGGTTGCAGGTTTCCACCATGGCCCGGCTGATGCCCGTGCCCCGAAAAAGGGCATTTTTTAGCCGGCTTCGCTGGTCCGTGCAGGCACTGCATACAAAATCATGGGGGCAGCATACACAGGAGGCCAGAACCACCCGGGTGAGGCCTTTTTCCCTGATGGACCGCAGTATGTCCGCGACGCCATCCGGCAC
>JAERTK010000282.1 GCA_016844935.1 Desulfobacteraceae bacterium
GATTAACGCCCCCCCCGTACACCCCCACGTTCCCGCAGAGCATGGCCAGGTTGCAGCACGATTTGACATTGTCCACACCGGTGGTGTGCTGGGTGATGCCCATGGCGTATAAGAGACTGGTCGGCGGATGGCAGGCATAGAGTTCCGCCATTTTTTCCAGATCAGCGGCGCTGATTCCGGTAATATCCTTAACCTTTTCGGGGGTATACCCCTTCACTTTTCGTTCAAGGGTTTCATAGTCTTCGGTTCTTTGGGCGATGTATTCCTTTTTGTGCCAACCGTTTTGGATGATGATGTGCATCATGCCGTTTAAAAGTGCCACATCACTTCCTAACCGTTGGTTGACTGCCACATCCGCAAAGCGGGAAAGCTGAATGTTCCGTGGATCCGCCACAATCAGTTTGGCCCCTTTTTCCTTGGCCCGTATGATCCGCCTGGCAATTAACGGATGACAGGCGGTGGTATTGGATCCGATGACAAAAATGCAGCCCGAATCCTCAATTTCCGAAATGGAGTTGGTCATGGCCCCACTTCCGAAAGCGGCGGCAAGACCTGCCACCGTGGAAGAATGTCAGAGACGGGCACAGTGATCCACGTTATGGGTGCCGATGACCGCGCGGGCAAATTTCTGGGCCAGATAATTCTCTTCATTGGTGATCTTGGCCGATACCAGCACACCGATACTGTCGGGGCCGTATTTGTCGATGATTTCCCGGAAGCGATCGGCGGTGAGCTGGATGGCTTCATTCCAGTCGGTTTTGATGAATCGGCCGAAGGTTTTCACCAGGGGTTGTTTCAGTCGCATGAAGCTGTTCACATGCTCATGAAGGTTCCACCCCTTGATGCACAGCTTTCCCTCGTTGACCGGATGGGTTTTCATGGGGAGTGTGCTCACAATTTTTCCGTTGATGACTTCAAACAATACGCCACAACCTGTTCCACAGTATGAACAGACCGATGGCACAAGATGACATTCCATTTTCCAACTCCTTGGATTCTTTACTTGTCTATGGGTTAACCGCCTGCGCAGTTTCAATCGGTTTTGGTTCCAGTGTCACCGTATCCCCCAATATATTGAAAGGGGAATCCAGAGTGCTGCTGCCGGTATCATAGTCGAACACATCTTTCACCATTTGATTCACTTTCCCGTAAAGCAGCCGTAACGGGATATCCATGGGGCAGGCCGCTTCGCACAGCCCGCAGTCAATGCAGCGGCCGGCCATATGGACGGCTCTGACCATGTGAAAGACCGGTATTTACGGCAGAAGCGGCCCTGTTTTAACGAGCTCATCATGTTCCAGACTGCACTCTTTGCAGAAACAGACCGGGCAGATATTTCGGCACCCGTAACATTTGATGCATTTTTGAAATTCGTACATCCACCGGTTAAGACGTTCTTTTTGCCCATAGGAATCCAGCGCTTCCGGACTCTGGTTATTATCCACGCCCACTTGTTTTTTGTAAGCGCCTATTTTCTCAGGTTCCAGATAGGAGCAATCGCCATGGGCCTTCAGCCTTGATGGGCAGCAGTTAACCCCCAGGGTTCTCACATTTTCGCTTTTCAGCTGATTCCAGAGATATAAAACATTCAGGGCCCGGTCGTTGCAGTCTCGTGCCAGCATTCCGATTTTGATATCCGGTTCCAGGGCCGTCATATGGGTGGCGATTTTTTCCAGCGGATAGCGCGCCGGGCTGATGACGAGATCATCCACCTCTTCCATCTGTTCCCGTGTAAAGCAGTGGGGCAGGGGATGATGATCCATCTCCCTGTAGCCCAGGAAAACATCAACAGTCCCGTCTTCAAGCCATGCTTTGACGTTGTTGATCATAACCCTCTCCTATAAAATCCAGTGGCATCAGTTCCGCTGCGGCCGCTTTTCTATTTTCTTTATAGGCGTGAAGCGGATTGGGTCCCAGTGATCTGATTCTTTCCGTAAAATCGCTGACCACCTGGACGAATTTCTGCGCTTCCGCGGACGAGATCCATGACAGTCCCAGGCGCTCTTCAAGGCCCAGAAGCCCCAGCATCTCCTGAAGAAATGTGATCCGTTTAACGGTCATATAATTACCATACAGGTAATGGCAGTCACCCACGTGTCAGCCGCCCACCAGCACCCCGTCGGCGCCGTCCTGCAACGCCCTCAAAATATGGTGGGGCGATACGGTAGCGGAACACATGACGCGAATAGGCCGGATATTGGGGGGGTAACTCAACCGGCTCACGCCGGCCAGGTCCGCCGCTCCGTAGGCGCACCAGTTACACATGAATGCAATTATTTTGGGTTCAAATCCATTTTCTTCCACAATACTCTCCTTATCATCCTTTACAGTGTGATCAGGCGACTAGAGCGCCCCTGATTTGCGCATACAGTTCCTTGTTGTTAAACCCCATCAAAACGGCTGCCTCGGAAGGACATGTTGCGGCGCATGCGCCACAGCCTTTGCACAGGGCCTCGTTGATTTCAGCAACCCCTTTGTCGGGGTTGAAGGATATGGCGCCGTAGGGACAGACATTGATACATGCAAGGCATCCTGAACAGAGTGCCTCATTAATAGTACAGACAATGCCCCCGACCTTGGTGGTGTCCATGGAAAGGACCGTTAAGGCCCTGGCCGCTGCTGCCTGGGCTTGCGCGATGCTCTCATCCATGGGCTTTGGATAATGGGCCATGCCGCAAAGGAAAACCCCGTCATTTGCAAAATCCACGGGGCGCAGTTTCTGATGGGCTTCCAGAAACCACCCGTCTTCGTCCATTGGGACCTTGAAAAACCGTGCCAGGGTCTGGTCCCTGTGGGAAACGATGGCCGTGGCAAGACAAAGGATATCCGCAAAAACGGCCAGCTGCCGATTGAGGATCGGGTCCCTGAAAATGACTTTCACCCGGTCGCCGTCACGGTTCACGACGGGCTTTTCGTCTTTGGAATAACGGATGAAAAGGACCCCTTCAGCCCGTGCCTTTCGGTAAAGGTTTTCTCGAACACCGTAGGTCCGCATGTCCCGGTAAAAGACATAGATGTTTGCATCCGGGTTCCTTTGTTTTATTTCCAGCGCGCTCAGCACCGTATGGGTGCAGCAGACCTTTGAGCAATAGGGGTGATCTTCATCCCTTGATCCAACACATTGAATAAACGCCACATCTTTCCATTGAACCAGTCGGGGATCGTCTTTTTGAAAAAGCTGATCCATCTCAGAATGGGTGACGATGGCCCCGTGTTGCCCGTAGAGATATTCGTCGGGCTTGTATTCCCCGGCGCCAGTGGCCAGAATGGCAACCCCATGGTCAATTTCTTCCGTGGATGATTCGCTTTTGATTTCCGTCTTGAAATTCCCGATAAACCCATCCACATGGGTGATGGTTGAATTTTCATGAAGGGTGATAAGCGGTTCGTTCCGGATGTCAGCCATCAGCGCCTTAACAAAGTCCGCCACCTTTTCACCTTTGTGGGCACTGTGCAGGGTCAATGCATTCCCTCCGAAAATATCCGATTTTTCCAGGAGGTGTACCGGGTAGCCCTGGCGGGCCACGGAGAGGGCCGCCGTCATGCCGGCGACACCGCCGCCCACCACGAGGGCTGACTGGGTTACGGAAAGATCCGTCTGCTGCAAAGGGGTCAGAAGATCGGTCTTGGCCACGGCCATGCGCACCAGATCTTTTGCCTTTTCCGTGGCCGCTCCCGGATCGTCTGCATGGACCCAGGAGTCGTGGTTCCGGATGTTGGCCATTTCAAAGAGATACTTGTTGAGCCCTGCGTTCATGAGGGTTTCCTGGAAAAGCCCCTCATGGGTCCTGGGGGTACAGGCTGCCACCACCACCCGGTTCAACCCCTTTTCCCGGATCACCTCGGTCATTTTATCCTGGGTATCCTGGGAACAGGTAAAAAGATTCTCCTCCACATACACCACATTGGGGAGGGTTTTTGCGAATTCCGCCACCGCCGGGACATTCACCACACCTCCGATATTGATGCCGCAGTTGCATACAAAAACGCCGATCCTCGAAGGCTCACGCCGGATGTCGCGCTCTTCGATCACGGGGATTTCATGTGTTTCTGTGTTGCGCACAGGGGCCAGCGGTTCGGTCGCCGCACAGGCTGCGGCACTGGCCTCCATGACCGACTGGGGGATATCCTTTGGGCCGGTGAAGGCACCGCAGGCATAAATTCCCGGAATCGAGGTGGACACGGGGTGAAAACTGTCCGTTTGGGTAAAATGGTACGGGTCAAGATCAACTCCCAGGCGTTTTGAAAGCAGGATGACATTTTCATCCATCTCAAGCCCGGTGGAAAGGACCACCATGTTGAATGTTTCCAGCTTCAGGTTGCCGCTATCATCCACGTAACGTACCGATAGGTCATCCGTTCCGGGCACGGCATCCACGGAATGAACCCGTGACCGGACGAATTGAACCCCCTCTGCTTTGGCGTTTTCGTAATATCGGTCGAAATCTTTGCCATGGGTCCGCATGTCCATGAAGAAAACGGAGCAATCCAGTGGAACCTTGCTGTGCTCCCGGGCAATGACCGTCTGCTTTACCGCGTACATGCAGCATACGGAAGAGCAATAGCCATTGTCGCAAAGGTTCACATCCCTGGATCCCACACATTGAAACCATGCGATTTTCCCCGGCTCTTTTTCGTCGGAAGGCCTTGACAGGTGTCCCCCAAAGGGTCCCGTTGCGGAGAGTATCCGTTCAAATTCCAGGGATGTCACCACATTGGGAAGGGCCGCGTAGGGGTAGGTATCATAGCGACCCGGATCAAAGGATTTGAACCCCGGTGCCATGATTAATGATCCTACATTCAAGGTGATTTCCGTTTCCTTTTCATCAAAATTAATGGCCCCCGCAGGACAGAATTTTTCACATGCCCTGCACTTTCCCTTTTTAAAATAGATGCAATTGTCCTTGTCGATGACGTATTTGAGGGGGACGGCCTGGGAGTAGGGCACATAAATGGCTTTCCGCTTTATCAGGCCTTCATTGTAGACGTCATCCACCTTTTTCGGACACTTTTCAGCACACGTTCCGCAGGCGATACATTTGTCCATGTCAACATATCGCGGATGGCGGATAACGTTTACGCTGAAATCCCCCTCTTTTCCGGAGATGTCTTTGATTTCGCTGAGCGTCAGTAATTCGATATTGATGTGCCGGCCGACCTCGACCAGTTTCGGCGCCAGGATTCACATGGAACAATCATTGGTGGGGAATGTTTTGTCCAACTGGGCCATGACCCCGCCGATTCCCGGTGATTTCTCAATCATATAGACGTAAAAGCCTGAGTTCGCCATATCCAGGGCCGCCTGCATTCCGGCGATCCCTCCGCCGACCACCATGACGGAACCCCGTAATTGACTGTTTTGGTTATTGTTATTCATGTAATTACTCCCTTCTAAGTTTTTCACTGGCTCCCTGGAAAAACCTTTTCAACCGATTCCAACAGTTCATCATCGGTAAACGGTTTTGAAAGATAATCGACCGCTCCCAGTTTCATAGCCTGAACCGCATTTGACATGGTGGAATACCCTGTCATGACAATAACGCGCAACCCGGGCATCTCCTCTCTGATGGTTTCAAGGATCTCCATTCCATCCATATCGGGCAGTTTCATGTCCAGCAGAACGAGGTCATATCCGGTTTGCTCCATGGCACGCAAACCGGTTTCGCCTGTTTTGCAATATTCAACCGTATGACCCTTTTCCGTCAGTACCAGGTGACAGGCATCACAGATAATATTTTCATCGTCAATGACCAGGATATTCAGATTCAGAGGGTTCATGACTGATGCGACTCCAGGGACTTGGTAGGCAGAATGGGAAATTCAACAACGAAAAGGGTCCCTTGACCCGGTTCGCTGAAAACCTGAATATTGCCCTTGTGATTCCTCACAATGCCATAGCTGACCGCCAGCCCCAGCCCTGTCCCATCCCCTTTCGTGGAGAAAAAGGGTTCAAAAATCCGTTTGAGGTTTTCTGCGACAATCCCACAGCCGTTGTCGGCAATCTCCACATGGACACGCCTGGCTTTCCCGTCCACGGCACTTTGGACCGTGACCAGACCCCTGTCGTCCACAGCCTGGAGAGCATTGAGGAGAAGGTTGATGAATACCTGCTCAATCTGGTTTTCGTCCAGAAATGTGCTGACCATGTCTTCGGACAAAGCCTTTTTGATCCGCACATGCCGAAGATGAAACTCATTTTCTACAATCCCCAGTGCCGATTCCATAATATCATTGATATCTACTGGAGTCATTTCGGGTTTCTGTTCGCGCGCGAAGTCGAGTAGGCCTTGGATAATGGTTTTGCACCGTTGGGTCTCTTTGATGATAATACTCAGACCTTCTTCAAGGCGGCCGCCTTTCGGGACTTTTTTGCTCAGGTTGGAGCTATAGAGCAGAATGCCGGTCAGGGGATTATTGATTTCATGCGCAATACCGGCGGCCATTCTGCCCAGGGACGATCTTTTTTCCATCTGGGTGGCCAGGTGGTTGAAGCGGGTCTGTTGATTTTCTATCAGCTGCACCCTCTCGATCACGCAGGCACAATGCATGGCAACGGTTTTGATAAAATCCAGCTCATCATCTGAAAACTCACGTTGCTGGGTGAAATATATGCGGATAAGCCCCATGGGTTCGCGGATGGCAAGGGGCATGTCGACCATCATGCGCACCCCTTCGTTCCATGTTTCCTGGGGATATTCAACCCTGGGGGCATTCCGGATGTCCCTGATAATGTAGACCTTGCCCGGTTCAGACAGGATTGACAGCAGCGTTTCGGTGCTGACTGGTCCCTTTGTGAGATACCGCTCGCCGAATCCGCAAGCCGCCCTCACCTCGAACTGGTTGGTTTCCTTGTTGAGAATTCTGAGCAGGGCGCCTCTGGCGTCTAGAACGCCGGTGGTTTTGGTTACCACGATATCAAGCACTTCCTGGAGATCGGTGATGGAATGCATAGCCCGGATGACATCCCTGAGAACGTGAAAATAGCTTTCAAACTTTGTTGTGGAGGTCATAGAATATCACCTTTTTTAATCACCAGCGCATCCGTTCCGGAAAACTTCCGTTTCCACTTGACGACAAATCCGCGAAATATGCCGCTACTCGGATTACCATGCCTCCCGCTCCAGGCGTTTGTAAATGAACATCAACTGTTTTTGGGTAAGTTCCCCGACATTCTCATTAATCCAGTTCAAATCGCCCAATGCAATCGCTGCTTTCGCTTCGCTTGAAAGTTCGTAGTTCTCCAGTGCCGCGGATCCGTTTTTCATCAAATCGCGCCAGAAATCTTCATCCTCGGCTGTCCGGTTCAATGCCTGGATGACTTCCCGCTTCTGGATAAGCTTTTCTTCCGCTACGTCGGTTTCCCGGGTGAAGGCTTCAGCCGTTTCCGCCACATCAACCTTCAGTGCATCACCGATACTCGCTTTGATCTGCTCTTCTGTGAAGGGTTTAGGCAGGAAGTCATGGGCCCCTAGCTTCATAGCCTCCACCGCAATTGAAGCGGTGCCATATCCGGTAATCACGATGACTTCCGTTTCAGGTTTTTCCGCCTTGACCTTTTTGATCACCTCAATGCCGTCGATGTCTGGCAGCCTGAGATCCGCAACCAGCAGATCATAGCGTTTCTGCTTGAAAGCCTCCAAAGCCAGAGCACCTGTACCTGCCAGATTGACAGCATACCCCTCTTCGGTCAATACCATCTCAAGGCCCCTGGCCACGTTGGCGTCATCTTCCATAACCAGGATGTGGGGCGATATTTTTTTCTGAGTCGATCTGATTTCCTGTAATTTTTCCATTGCGATCCCTCCTAGTGGGTGTCTTAGAAAGTTTTGATTTTTGAAACTGATGCCACCGATGTTTGACATTTTGAATTAGCAATAGTTATGCCAAAACCATGAAACTGCACAATGAAATGTATAACTGCCTGATTACAGTTGAATATGAAACACTTGTGTCAGATGAAGGAAAAGGCGGATTTGGGCGGGAAAAGGTTAGGACGTATGAATATTTATATGTACAGTGCACCCCTTAAATTACTTAGTCGTTCTACTTCAGGCACTTATGAATGTATGAATAATTATACGGTCGTATGGGATGTTATACGGAGCCTGTTCTGACCGGTTCTCTTTAATTTCGTTCAGTTGTGTTTGCCGACAGGTGATGTTTTTTCATGAGGGCTGAAAAATTGGATCTCTGCATTCCCACGCGTTTAGATGCCTGGGTGATGTTCCCCTGAGCACCCGAAAGGGCTTTTTGAAGAAAGGTACGTTCAATTTGACCAAACTGCTTTTCCAACATGTCTTGTTTGACGGATTTGAGTTGATCCAATGTTTCAGGAATTATACTGCGGGTCTGATTCCGATCAGCCTCCAGATGATCCGTGAGGTTCCCATAGCTCAGAATCTTGCCATCGGCCATGATGACCAGACGTTCGACCACATTCTTGAGCTGGCGAACATTGCCCGGCCAGTCATGGTTTATCAAGAATTCGAGGGTATCGTCTGAAAACCCGTCGATGGATTTTTCAACCTGGAGACAGTACATTCTCAGAAAGTGGTATAGCAACCTCGGGATATCATCTTTTCTCTCCCGAAGCGGAGGAATAAAGACTGGGAAGACGTTTAAGCGATAGAAAAAATCTTCCCGGAATTTGCCGTCGTCAACCATTGTTTTAAGATCCCGATTGGTGGCGCCGATAATCCGGACATCCGTCTTTTTCAACCGGTTGCCCCCCACCGGCTTATATTCATGGGTTTCCAGGGCTCTCAAGAGTTTGGCCTGAGTTGTCATGTCCAGGTTAGACACTTCATCGAGAAATAGAGACCCGTGATTGGCCATCTCAAAAATGCCCGCCTTATCCTTGACAGCACCGGTAAATGCGCCCTTGATATGCCCGAATAGCTCACTTTCCAACAGGGATGGAGAGAACGTACTGCAGTCCACGGCCAAAAAACGGGCGGCGGCTCTTTTGCTGCGGGCATGGATGGCTCTGGCAAAGAGCTCCTTTCCCGTTCCGCTCTCACCACACAGGAGGACTGTGCTGTCGGTGGGGGCCACTTTTTCAATCCCTTCAAATATTTTGAGTATTTTACTGTTTTCTCCGATGATGTTCCTGAAATTGAAGCGCTCGGAAAGCTGTTGCCGTAAAGAGAGGTTTTCCTCTTTTAAGCGCTTGCTCTCCAGGGCCTTCCTGACTGCAATGGAAAGTTCATCGTCGGAGAAAGGTTTTGTCAGATAATCGAATGCGCCGGATTTCATAGCTTCAACGGCGTTTTGCACGGAAAAATGCCCTGTCATGACAATAATGTGCTCGCCCGGTTTTTCCTTTGCAACACTCTTCAGGATTTCCATGCCGCCCAGATCCGGCAGTTTCATGTCCAACAGGACCACATCGTAAGCACCTTTCAGGATGGCATCGAGGCCGGACCGGCCGTTCATGCAGATGTCAACTGAATAGTTTGCATCCATGAGTGCCATTTGACACCCGTTGCAGATGACCCGTTCATCGTCGATAATGAGGATATTGTTGGTTTCCATTGCTTTGTTCTTCCGTCTCCCTGAGAAACACGCTCTGTCACGTTAAAGAATTCGTGTGTCTTTTTCAACAAAAATTGAAACGCCCACCTCGGTACCCTTGACATATCGCCCAACCAAAGTTATCAAGACAGGCCAATATGGATTGTGTCAGATTGAACTTGAATGGGAAGATGGATCATGTATGAAATTGAGCAAAAAATAGGGGTCAAATGTCTTTCCAAGGTCTTTGTCAGGTATGCCAGATCCCTGATCTTCTATGGAAATCTTGAAATTTTTACCATCCTTCAATGTCAGAATGTCTTTCTCCCCTATGCATGTGAAAGGAACTATACTCACAACATAACTGGCAATATCTGACAATGTTCAAGCATTTCAGCGGTCAAAAGGAGATTTAATCTGAATAGTTACGGGGTGGGTCAAATTTCCAGGTTATATAGGCTAATCATCACCTCGGATGACAAGGATATCAGGTTGATTTTATCGCCTACTTCCCTTCCAACACCTCTTTCAATTTTTCAGCAAAAGGTGCAATTGAAAATGGCTTCTGTATGAATCCTTCGGCGCCTGCATCAAGAATGTCCTGGGCAGGGCCGTCAATGGAATAACCGCTGCACACGATCACTTTCAGATCAGGTCTTGCTTTCATGATAAGCGGGTAGACCCTGCCGCCGTCCATATCAGGCAGTTTTATGTCCAGGAGTGCCAGGTCAATCTGGCCGTCAAAGGTTTTGGCAAGTTCAACGGCCTCTTTCCCCGTCCTTGCCAGAAGCGCACGATACCCAAGCTTCTCCAATATCTGCCTGAACAGCACTATCAAAGGCTCCTCATCTTCAATAACCAGGATGGTACCTTCACCCGTGGCCAGTTCAACCTTTGGCTCTGGAAACTCTTCTTTCTTGACTTCTTCCTTTACTTCAATGGCCGGGAGATAGATACGGACCACAGCCCCTTTGCCCGGTTCTGAGTCCACATAAATCCAGCCATCGTGGCTTTTGATTATGCCATACACCGCGGCCATACCCATACCGCGACCCTGAAACTTGGTGGTGAAAAAGGGCTCAAATATTCCATCTATTGTTTCCTCATCCATGCCTTTACCATCATCCTCTATGGTGAGGCAAACGTAGGACCCAGGCTTAAGACCGGGATGCTGTTTCGTGAAATTCTCGTCAACATTTTTGTTTTCAGCGGTTATTCTGATAAGTCCTTCATTTTCTATAGCCTCATTTGAATTGGCCACTATGGCAGACAGGACCATCTGCATTTGAGCATGGTCGGCTCTGATATGTGACACTTTTGAGAAATGTGTTTCTACCCTGACTCCGGGGCCGAGGTCATGTTGCAGGATTGGTAACGTTTCTATCACAAAATCATCCAACTTCAGGTCTCCTGGTTGATACTGCCCTCCCTCTGCATAGGCCAACAACTGGTCAGTCAAACGGGACATCCGACGACCAGATTCATACATGGCCTCAAAATGTTCATCTCTCTTCTCATCTTCAGGCAAATCCCACTTGAGCAGCTCAATGGTCCCCAGAACGCCCATGAGGGCATTGTTGAATTCATGGGCAACACCACCTGCTAATGTAGCAATGGCCTCCATTTTCTGGGCCTGTTGGAGTTGGGATTCGAGCCTCAGTTTTTCGGTGATGTCAAGCAGAATAGAATCAAAATGAGAAACCTCGCCATCTTTGCCATACACTCCAAGGGAAGTGATTGACGCATGAACAGGTGTTCCGTCCCTTTTCATTAATGTTCGTTCATCATTTTCAACGACTCCTTTTTCAATAAGGTTATCTGAGTATTGCTGCCTTTCCTTGGGATTTGCATAAAATTCAGCAGCCGTCACTTTTTTAACTTCTTCCTCGTTCTTGAATCCGAACATTTTTAAAAGGCAGGATTTGCCATGAGAAAATTCCCTTCAGGGCCGGGGAGATTTCTATAAACCCCCACCGGTAAGTTATCTACAAGCGTTCTGAATTTTTCTTCGCTCTCCCGCAATGCTTCTTCTGCCTGTTTTCTCTCAGAGATGTCTTTTGAAATCACCGCTAAAGATGTTGTGTGCCCTTCTGAATTTTTAACAGGGCTCAAGGTGCGCAGAAAATATCTATTGTCCCTATTGCTTTTGTGCTCATGTTGGGATGTTTCACCGGTTTCGAATACTTCTCCAAGTTTTTTCAAAAACTCTTTGGTGTCTTTGAGGGGATGGAAGTCTCCGTATCTTTTCCCTATGACTCCGTCCGCCTTACAATCAATTCTTGATAGATGTTTTTCGTTCACGAACTGATAGATGCCATCCTTGTTTAAAAGGTATATGGAATCTTCCGCCGTTTCTACCAAAGATCTGTATTGTCCCTCGCTCTCCCGCAGGACTTCCCCCGCTCGCTTACGGTCAAAGTTTTCATCTTCCAACTCTTTAACCCTTTGTTCCAATTCTTCGTAAGTTGGTTTATTGGCCACCAGGAAATCCTCCAAATACCCTCAAAATGAGAAATCTCATACCCTTTGTGTTTTGGATACTGTATATGAGCCTTTGCAATTCCAATTCGTCCACCCCTTCTTGGTTTAGATCATGCCTTGAAGGGCATTGTTTTCATCGCCAGAGATATCATACCAGTTTAGTATGATTCCCGCACAAATCCAGAGTCTTGGTTAAGGGTTATCGATTGAACCATAACGTGTATGATACTCACGTAGCACATTCGCCAAATCAGTGCAAGGCCACATAGAATACAGGCCTTGGCGGCCCTTCGGGATATCCAGAAAACTTCTCCATTTCCTGGTTGACCATCCGCTAAACGACATCCCTATCTCTTGGAAAAGATGATAACAATCGCCACAAAAATGCCGGCACCCAGAGCAAAAAGGCTGTATTTCTTATGTTCTGTTTCAGCCTGTGGTAAGAGATGGGTAGCCCCAACATAGACCAGGGCGCCCGCTGAAAACGCCAGCAGGGCGCCCAGGACGGATTTGTCAATTCGACTGATTAAGGGGTACGATACGAGCATGCCCAATGGGGTGGTCAGGGCTGCTGCCAAAAAGGCAAGGAGCAGAGACGTCTTTTCCTTAAAACCGCCTCGTATCAGTAGCAGGTAGGTAATGATTCCTTCGGGGAATTCATGAAGAACCATACCTGCGGCTGCCAGTAAACCGGTAAAGATACTGACGGTAAACGTGATAGAATAGATAAAACCGTCGATAAATGAGTGCAAGCCTATCCCAAACATCGGTACGAGTCCAATACCGTAATGCGTATCCGGGTCGGCCTTATCGCACACAAACGCGTTGAGAAACCGATTGAAGAGGTGTAAACCAAAGTAGCCTCCCAACAGATAGAAGGGAGCATTTGGATTCATTGAAAAGGCTTTGGGGATAATATGTAAGAAAGATACTGAAATCAGGACGCCCGCCGCGAAACAAACAAAATAGATGGTATGCTCGCGGCCCCATCGCTCGAATCGGCGTATGACATATAGCTTTTAAGAAAAAGATTTTGGGGTAATCATAGCTTCTATGCTTCTGCCAAGTTCTTGTAGAAACCAAAAAGCGAGAGGACTTCATTCTTCAAGTCTTTGAAATGAAGAAGCGCCTCTTCTACTTTATGTTTCAGTGAATCGAAAGTCGGAAAATGATGAAGGTGAATCTCCTTTTCCTTGATTTTTTTCCAGAGTTTTTCGATTGGGTTATAATCCGGAGAATAGGACGGCAGATTGTAAACAGTAATGCGATAAGCCTTTTTGGTGAAGAATTTTTTCATGGCTTTGCTGGTGTGATATCTAGCCCCGTCTTGGATAAGGATGATGTGTTTTCTGGTTCTGGAAAGCACTTCGGTTAAGAAGGCCTCATAAGATTCAGAATTAAGAGGGCCTTCGTCATGTCCTTTACAGAAAAAGCGACCAGAAAAGTAGTCGATCAAACCGAAAACCTTATAACCTTTGCGTTTCCCCGATGTTTTCACTACTGGTTGATGTCCCCTTTTTGCCCAAGTGTAGGTTAGAGATCCCCATTGGGGAAATGAGGCTTCATCGCCAAATAAAATGTACGCATTTTTCTCTTTGGCGAGGTTTAGGATTTCAGGCCATATTTTTTTCAGCCATTCCTCGCGGTTTTCGGGGTCTTTATGGTCTGAAACGAATTTTGCCTTTTGATATGAAAACCCCATATTTCTAAGAAGCTGGGAGATGTAAAAGACATTATATTTGACGCCGAATTTATCATAAATCAATGTCTGTATCATAGGGCTACGCCAGCAGGCGCCGGGAAAACCTGCTTTTGCTGGTCCCTCTATAATAAGCGACGCCAGCTCGTTTCTTTGGGTTTTGGTCAATTTCGATGGTCTTCCAGACGATTTCTTTGATTTCAGGCCATCTAGACCTTTTAACAGAAGGGTATTTGTCCACAAACGAATGGATTCTTTACTTACTTTCAGGGTTGTCGCTATCATTGAATATGTGGTTCCCTCGGATACTGCCAAGACGGCCAGTATTCGTTTGATCATAGGAAAGTTTCCCGAGTTTCGCGCTTGATGAAGCATTTCAAAACACTTATTTCGGCTCTGGTTGTTAAGGCTGATTCTGATCTTTTTTGCATCGGGGTCTCCCTTCAAGCGCAGTTTTAATCACCTTCATACATTTTCTCGTGAGTATTGTCCCGAAAAAATGAACCCAACCCCAAAAAAGTTTTCTTAATGCCTATAGATACCTATGGAGGTCACTAAAGCGGCCAGAACGCTTGCCCCAAAAGCTGTCCAGAATGGTTCTTCCATATTTACCGTTCCAGTGAATCCGCCCAGAGACCGTGAATATTACAGTAGGCCAGGGCATATTAAAGTTGGCAAACTTTTAAGCATAATGGTTCTCTTTTTGTCATATACGTTGATCAACATGGCCTGGCCCTCCGCATTCCGGAATGTAGCAGGTAACGTTTTTGAAGTTATACTTCTCTCCACATTCAGGGCAAATGTCAGGGGTTGACAAGCGACAAATAGTGTAACGTTTATTTTGCATCTCCATGACCTCATAATGCACAATTTGACTATTACAATCAGCTGGTTATACTATTTACAGCACAAGCGCATAGTTGCAAAATAATGTAACGCCACAACA